>JANJUO010000292.1 GCA_024710535.1 bacterium | reverse complement strand
TCATAATTATATATCCCACCACCATCATTAATTGCTGTATTATCACTAATGACAACATTAGTATATGTAGATGACACTAAAAATATATTACTAATACCACCACCCGAGGCAGCTGTATTATTACTGATTATTACATTAGTTAAAGTATTACCTGCTTGTAACTGGTTATAAATGCCACCACCACTATTGGTAGCCGAATTACCGCTAATAGAACCATTTGTTATGGTTACTAAACATACTATATTAAATATAGCTCCGCCATTATTTGTAGAACTATTATTTATTATGCTTGCATTTTCTAAAATAGCTGAACAGTAATCTCCATTATACATACCACCACCATTGGCAGCTGAATTATTACTAATAATTATATTTTTAAATGTAGGGCTTGATACAAAAGCATTAAGTATTCCACCACCATTATCATGATCATCTCCACCTCCATTAGCATTGCCACCCGAAACAGTAAAACCATTTAATACTGCAGTCTCATCAAGATTTGTTCCATTTGGATGATAAAATACATGATAACTATTATCTGTGTTATCATCAGGAGTACCCAAATCCCCACTCAAGATTGTTTCATTTACTGTAAAATCTCTATTATCAAGGTCATAATCAGCGGCTTCAGTTCCTGCAAAACCACCATATATTGATACTCCATTTTTCATTTGAAATGTTTTAAATCTGTCGCCACTACCACCAACTTCAGTTGTTGGTAAGTAAGTGCCAGATGCTACCCATATCTCATCTCCACTTGTAGCTTCATCGAGAGCTGATTGCAATGATAGGTAGGCATTTGTCCAAGATGTACCATTATTTGAGCCAGTTGAATTATACTTCACATAAATAATGTCAGCAAATAATTGGTTGGATAATAAAAGTGAAATGAAAATAATTGTTAAATAGGTAAACAATTTCATCATAAATTTCTCCAGTGTAAATTAGAAGTTAAATAAATATTTCTTTAACATACAAATCTAAATAAATTGAAGAAACTTTACAATTAATTTATATTAATATTTAGGGGAAACTTAATATTATTTTATGATAAAATAATATTTAGTTAAGTGCAATTGATATTTTGTAAATAACTTAAATATCTATGGAATAATTATTATCAAGTTTAAGCAGAATTTTTCAAATCTGGAATAAGAATAATTATTAATTTTAAAAAAATCGTTCTACAGTTTTGATTATATCATTTTGAAATTTGAAAATTTCATTTCTGTTGGCTATCAATAGCAAAGTAATACACAAAATAGTACAATTATTTAATTTCCGCTGACTGTTACTGTTTTCCCGCTAAAAGTTGACTTTTCTTCTTCTTTCTTGATAAATAGAGCAATTGCTTTGGAAAATCGTATTCATTCAAAACAAAAAAACCTTCCGAAGGCTCAAAACCTTCGGAAGGATTTTTGGAATTTTAAACAATCTTGATTATCTTCCTAACCGCAAAGATTGCAATTAATCCACCAAATGCGATCAAGCCCCATTCTGGTAATGTTGGAATAGTGGTGAATGTTACTTCTTCGCCATAAGAAGTTCCGTAAGAATTTGTGGCATAAGCACGAACGTAATAAATTGTGCTTTGATTCAATCCAGAAATGCTACTCGTGAATGATCCGGTTCCAGTGCCGTTAGTGGTTTTGCTATTTGCAGTTGTTGGAGAGCCGCTTGTATTCCAGCAAACGCCTCTCGCAGTAACTGAAG
Organism: bacterium; assembly: GCA_024710535.1. Taxonomy (GTDB): domain Bacteria; phylum Bacteroidota; class Ignavibacteria; order Kapaibacteriales; family UBA2268; genus JANJUO01. The sequence continues at coordinate 1,353 of JANJUO010000292.1, read as the reverse complement.
AGCCACCCGGATTTGTAACATTTCCACCTGAAACAGCACTGTTTAAAGTAATTGATGAAATATTTGTTGTGCTGACTGTTGGAGGCAGTAATTGACTAAATACAGCCCAAAATCCCACTTTCATTGTGTAATCATCTGCAGAAATATTACCGGTATGAACTTGATAAGCAGAGCCGGAAAGATTATATGCTCCACCGCAAACCTTTCCACCTCCACCATAAGTTGAAGTCTTTAGATTGTATTGCGAATAAGCAAAAGTGCTTATTATTACGATTAAAAAAATTATTTTTTTCATATTTATTCCTAATGAATATCATTTCAAAAAGCCCGAATAGCTCGAACATAGGTTATGTAGTTCTTAATGCCGTAGCTCTGAAAACCATCGTAGAAGTACTGGAACCAGGCGTAGTCAGAACTGTTCTCGGAAGAATTCCAATAGTAGGCAAAAGCAAAACCGCCAATGGCATTTTTATTTAAATAAAGTTTGTTTAATTCATTCTTGCTTGGTAGATACCAATCAGAATAACCATTCAGTACCAAATCATTGCATAAGCGGGCTGCAATACCTGCCATGGTACATCCCGCAACAATATCCAGTGTATTCTGAAGACCAGTGCCAAGTGCAACTCCATCAGCACCGGCAATTGCATCTCCGCTGCAGCCCCACTGCGCAGATGTACTTTGGTCGCTGGGTGCGGCAATCAGGCCATGCCTGACATTAGCATCATAACCGGGGTCTCCGTTTTGTAAAAAATAAGCAATTATTCCACCTTGATAGCCATCACCAACTGTGAGGTTTTCAATTTTATCGTCCGTCCATGTTGGTACCCCGTTTTTGTACTTCAGGATTTGTCCGTTTAGACCTGCCGACACTGTTACCCATGCAGTGCCATTCCAATACATCATTTGACCGGCAGCGGTACCTTGCGGAACCAAAACATGAGTAGTCCAACTTCCATTTCCATTTACATCGGATGTTAATACTTTTCCAGATCCGGCACCAGTTGAAATTTGCAACCTTGTTGCTTTTCCAGCAAGTGCATATCCGCTTGCATTGAATGCTATTCTCGGAGTTAATGTCGTAGTTCCGACTACTATTTCAAGCCAATAAGAATTATTAAAATCTAAGTTTGCTGATGAAAATGTAGTTATTGAACCTAATTCTACCTGAAATAATCCTTTGCTAACACTAACACTTGGATGAATTTCAGTCCAGACAGCTGAGCCACCAGATGAAACCGAATAAATTTTAAAAGTCAAATTGTAGGAAGCATCTGGTACCAATACTCCTGAATTATCAGTAAGCACACCCTGATAGGAAATTGTTGATGGTTGTGCATAGAGATTAATTGC
>JANJUO010000270.1 GCA_024710535.1 bacterium | reverse complement strand
GCCAGTCCAAAGTCTGCCGCAAATGTGGAATTTGCAATTCTAAATCCACCAAGTAAGCCGGTATTTGTTAATCGAGCAATATCTGAATTCCACAATTCTCCAATAAAATAAAGGTCGTGACGGTCGGAAAACTTGGTGGTTAATCCCAATGCAATTCCAAAAGAGCCGTTTTGGTATGCAAAATCGAATCGCTCATTTCTAATATATGCAGAATAAAAATCATCGCCGCCCTGTTTTGTGAAAACTGCGGCTGTCAAATATGTTCTTTCAATATGAAAAGTAGATGTGAAATAATAATCTACAATTCGATTTTTATCATTCACAAAAGCAAGATTTGCGCCTGCTGCCATTGATAATCCACCGGGAGTATTTTCCCATTCCATTTGCAGAAATGTACCCTTGATATTCAATACAGAAAGCTGTTCACAAGCATTTGCTCCTGGAATTGCAGATCTGCCGGCTGTTACTGAAACATAATCCTTAATTCCAAAGCCGGCATAAAAAAACAGTAATTCAAAATTCCCGATAAAATGATCGTCTCCAATTGGCTCGGCTGTAGGCAAAATAAAGGCACGATGTTTGTGCCTATTATACTCAGATTTTTCGGTAATCAAATCAATTTCGTTGAAATAAATAAGTGGATTCCCTATCATTGTTTGCAATTTCAAAGAATTTCCTTTGCCTGAATCAGTAATCACATCAATCACTAAGCCAGATAAAATATCCCCATTTTTCAATCTAATCAAATATACAGTTTCATTATCCATTTTCAAATCATCAGGATTGATTTCAATAGATAAAGCAGTTTGAATCAAGATCAAAAATAAAATGAGATATTTCATAAGCAAAAGTCCTTATTTACCTTCAGATAAAGCCAATTGACCGCAAGCGGCTTCAATATCCGTTCCAAAAGTATCGCGAATTGTAACTCTACCGCCATTTTCAACAATTTTCTTACCAAATTCAACCACAAGTTCTTTTGGAGTTGGGAAAAGAGATGTTGCAAATCCTTTCAATCCTGCAAATGATATATCATTAAATGGAATGAGATTTATTCTTGAAGGAACTCTTTTGCTGATTTTTGCGAGACGCTTTGCATCCAAATCTGTGTCGTTCATGCCCAAAAATGGAATATATTCATAAGTAATAGGCATTTTGGTTTTTCTGTAATAGTATTCAACTGCATCGAGCAATGTAGTTAAATCGATATTCTTTGATAGTGGAATTATTTGATTTCTAAAGCCATTTGTTGTTGCATGTAGCGAGATTGCAAGTTTAACAGGGCTATGAAATCCTGAAAGTTTCTCAATCTTATTAGCAATCCCAACAGTTGAAAGAGTGATTCTTCTTCTTGAAAGTAGTCCGGCTTTTGGATGAGTAAAATTATCCAAAGATTTTTCAACATTTGAATAATTCAACAGTGGTTCGCCCATACCCATAAAAACAATATTCGTAACTTTCTTCTTCAAATATCTTTCAACTAATATCAATTGGTCAATAATTTCAGCAGTTTCCAAATTACGAATCAATCCCATTGTGCCTGTTGCACAAAAACTACATTCCACCGGACATCCAGCCATAGAAGATATGCACAAAGAAATTCTGTCGATTTCATTTGTCTCTTCGTCGAACCATGGCATATAAACCGCTTCGATACTTGCAGATTTGTCGGCAAGTTGGAACAGAAATTTTATTGAACCGTCAACAGACTCTCTCACTTTTGTGATTTCAATTGAATCAAGCAAAAATTCTTTCTTTAATAAATCTCTTAAATCTTGAGGAATTGACTTAATTTTATCGAAATCGTCAGTACTTTCGGTATAAATTGCTTTGAAAATCTGCTCAGTACGATACTTAGGAAAACCCTTTTCAGCAATGAATTTTTCAAGTTGATTATAGGTTAGATTTTTGATTGATGTTTTATTTTTTTCCATTTTTCACTTATTAATAATGGCAATTTTTAATACTGAATTGCTTTTGTTTGTTGTTGAATATGCGGATATCAAATAAACACCGCTTTTTACTTTATTGCCGTTGCTGTCTTTTGCGTTCCAAACAGCTTTGCCGCCCTGACTGATAATACTTGCTACAAAAGAACCATCTAATGCCAATATTTTCAAATCAGAATCTGCGGCAAGTCCTTCGATAACAAGTTCATTATCTTTATTCATATTGAAAGGTTGTGGATATGCTTTTAAGTCGAAATCTTCATAAGGCTTAACTGATAATGAAGATGCTTTAAATAATCCAAATTGAGTTCCAATATACACTTCACCTGTGTTTGGATTCATAGCCAATGAGTTGATTTCATCGGATAACAAAGGTGAATTTTGTGTATTGATGGTTGCAATTACTTCGCTTCCATCGTAATTCAATACCCAAATTCCTTGATTTGTGGCTATCCATTTATTATTCAAAGGATCAATCAAAATAGCATTGATTGTTTGATTATTTAATTTTTTATAAATATTAAAATCAACATTATTATTTGTTAGAAATGATGAAGTATTTCTACAAACTGATAATCCCGCATCTGTTCCTATCCAGAGCCAGCCAAGCTTGTCCACCTGAAGCGACTTCACCCAATTTGATTGCAAATTCGGATATGAAGATGGAGAGAAAAATTTGAATTTATCATCAGATTTATCATTCAGTGTTTTATTATCATTGATGGCAACAAGACCTCTACCATTTGAATATGCTCCCAGCCATTTTGTACCATTATGATCAATTGCAAGAGTCATAAAATATCTGTCTGTTGAATTGAATAAATTATTGAATTCATAGAAATTTCCAGATTTATCCATTCCAACAAGCACAGGACCAAGCGAGGTTTCTCCGAAATTTACCACCCAAACAGTTCCATTTTTATCTTCAACCGATTCACCCACAACAACATAGTCTGGATTGGTTGCAATTCCCTTTAATGGGGAATTTTTATTTGAATAATAATCATAAACATAGCCCGTATCAGTTGTTTTTGCAATATAGAGTCCATTTCCCCAAGAACTGCTCAAAATCTGATTATTATTAGTAAGATTCATTTTAAATGAATGATGATTTGTTAATCGTTTGGAAGACCATTTTCCATTAATAAATGAAGTTATTCCAAAAGATTTGCTACTTCTCGGATTCACAAAAAATAGATTTCCTTCTGTATCAATTTTTATATCGCCAATATTATTTGAGGTAGGAGTATTTGGAGCAATAAATTCAAATTGATTATTTTTCAAAATACCGATTGAATTATTCTGAATAGATGATAAAATCAATTCTTTGCCGTTTTTATCAATAAAATTTACTGTTTTTTGAATGAAATCATTCGACCAAATCAATTGTTCTGTTGGGTTTACAGTAATTAAATTATATTGAGTTGAAACATAAAGTTTACTATTTTGACCGGCAAAAATTGAATTAATATTATATGTTGCATTTGTATGAAATTTGATTGTTTTTGAATTTTCATCAATATAGCATAAGTAATTACCAGTAGAAACAAATATTGTATCTTTGAATTTCGCCAAAGAATTTATTTTTATGCTTGGCACTCCATCGCCAACAACAAAAGTTTCCCAAGAATTATTATCTGCCAAAATTGAATTCAAATCTGCTTTTGCAACACCTAAATCGGATGAAACATAAATGAAGTTACCGATAAAATCAATTTTGCTTGATTTTGTATTTGTGGCGAAATCTCCAAATTTCTTTATTGTTTCAATAAAAACTCTTTCCTTCAAATCAAAAACAGCAAGTCCCCATCCACCTGCAATAAATGCTTTATCATCTTTGATAACGATGTCATAAATTTTTGGATTAGAAAAGCCGGCAACCCGCACATCTGTTATATGAATCCATTTTCTATCTTTGGTAAGAATTTCAATTGTTCCATCAACAGAACCAAAAATTACTTCATCATTATTATGATTACATTCAACAGCAGTAAAATTTATAGTCAGCAAATTAAATAAATCGGTATAATTTGTGTAAATATCTTTTTCGATGTCATAACTAAAGATTCCACCATTTGTAGCCGCCCATATTAAGCCATTTTTATCAATATCAATATCAAGCACATCATATTGAGAAGTATATACCTCCCAATTATCCAATCTGAATTGTTCTGATGAAAAAGCAATACTAATATTGAAAAATAAAAAATTAATCAATAAAAATAATTTTATTATACTTTTATTCTTGGTCATTTCAATGCTATATTTTAATAAAACAAAATGTATAAATTTCCATCAAATTTTTCAGAATTTATCAAACAAGTTATTCCATACTTTTTAATAATGAAGCCATTTCAATTGCAGAAACTGCCGCTTCGAAACCTTTGTTTCCTGCTTTTGAGCCCGAACGCTCGATTGCCTGTTCGATTGTATCGGTAGTCAATACGCCAAAAATACAGGGAATACCAGTATCCAAATTAACTTTTGCAATTCCTTTAGTAACTTCATTTGCGATATAATCAAAATGAGGAGTAGAGCCGCGAATAACTGCACCCAATGCAATTACTGCATCATATTTTTTCGTTTGAGCAAATTTCTGAACAACAAGCGGAATCTCGAATGCACCCGGACAATATGCTATAACAATATCATCTTCATTTGCTTGATTTCTTTTTAATGCATCAATTGCTCCATCGAGAAGTTTGCTAACTACGAATTGATTCCATCTTGAAACAACAATTGCAAATTTCTTTCCTTTGGCGTCAAAAATACCTTCAATCACTTTTGCCATTATATTTTCCTAAATTAAATTTTAACAATTACTCAAAAATACGAATATTTTATCAAGCATAATTAACTAAAATTAGTTAATAAGATATTTTAGACGAAGTCTAAATTTATTTGTTTTTAATTCGTCATATATTTTTTGTAAAGAATTATTTTAAAAATTTATATTGGAGTTTATTCAATGCTCAAAAAATTGCTTTTTGCAACATTTGTTGCTATGTTTGTTTTTGCAGGAAATTTATCTGCACAGAATTTAATAATGAAAACCAGAATTGATTCGGTTGCTTATGTCATCGGTCAGAATATTGGTGCTTCTTTGTTGCGTGATGACCTTAAATTGGATATGAATTTATTCAAAGCTGGGGTGGAAGATGCTTTATACAAAGGAACTTCTGTTATTCCATTAGAAGAAATGCAAAAATTAATGGGTGAATTTCAGCAAGAAATGCAAGAAAAAGCTTTAAAAAAACAAAATGAAGAAATTGACAAAAATAAAAAAGAAGGAGCGGAATTCCTTGCAAATAATAAAACAAAGCCAGGTGTGAAAACAACTGAATCAGGTTTGCAGTATAAAGTTATTACTGAAGGAAAAGGAAAATCACCAAAAGCAACTGATGTAGTAAAAGTTCATTATAGAGGAAAATTGCTTGACGGCAAAGAATTCGATAGTTCATATAGCAGAAACGAGCCTGCTGAATTCCCATTGAATCAAGTTATCAAAGGATGGACTGAAGGAGTTCAATTGATGAAAGAAGGTGGAAAAATAATGTTATGGCTTCCTTCTGATTTGGGTTATGGCGATGAAGGAACTGGCGGATTGATTGGTCCAGGTGCAACATTGGAATTTGAAGTTGAGCTTTTAGAAGTCAAACAACAATAATATCGCAATAAATTATATTTTAAGAAAAAGAGCCGAGTTATTGGCTCTTTTTTTTTGTTGTAAAATAGATTATAATAGGATCTGACCATTGTTCATACCGATATAGCAGAATATTCATTTATAATTACTTACGGAATTTATACTTTAAAAAATCTTTGTCAATTGCTCTCTGTTTATAAAAGTGAAGAAAACATTTTTATCAAATTTAAAAAAATTTGCCTTCTTATATTTTTTATTGAATTTATATAATAAGTTTTGAACATTTTCGATATTACAATTGTTAGGTTTAACAAACATTCAGAATGATGACAAAAATACATTTTATATTATTCTTTTTGATTCTCATAATTGGGAAAGCAGAAGAAATTGACGGTAATAGATTAGTGAAAGTGGTTTATAATTTTGAAGTAAATGAATTTAAAGCAAATGATTCAATTACTATTATTGCAAGAATAACACCACAAAAAGATTGGCATACTTATTGGAAAAATCCCGGAGATGCCGGATTGGCAACAAGTTTGGATTTTTCTATGCCGGATGGATTTAGAGTAGGTGATTTAGAATGGGAATTTCCGCATACTTTTCCATTTGATGATATGATGAATTTTGGCTACAACGAAACTTCGCATTTAATTTTCACAATTTATTCTCCATCAAAGCTACCCGGCAAAAGTTTTCCGATAATTATTAAGTCTAATTGGCTTGTATGCAAGGATGTTTGCCTTCCCGGAAGCAAAATCGATACACTGATATTCAATAATATTTCAGATATTTTTGAATTTCCGGATTTTCAAAGAAAATTAAAATCAATTCGTACAAGAATTCCAGATTTGATAAACAGAAAAGATTTTTCAGCTCAAAAAGGAAAAGATGAAGTAATTTTAAAATGGAAAAAATCTCTCAAATTACCAGAAAAAATTGGAGTTTTCCCAGTTGAAGAAGGTATTTTCAAATATAGAAACTCATATATAGTTGAGTCTGATGGCGAGTTTAATATTATTAGATTAGAGCTTGACAAATTTAGAGTTAGCGAACCCAATAAATTAAAAGTTGTGTTGGTGAGCGACTCTGGTTTTGGGGAATTAAGCACAAAAAAAGCAATTGAATTAGATTTATTATTTTAACATTTATTAAGAGGTTTTTTATGAAATTATTAAAAATAATTGCATTAATTACATTTTCTGTTTTGATTAGCATTAACATATTTGCGGCTGATAAAGCAGAAATCGACAAGATGGCACCGGATTTCACTTTGAAAGATCAATTTGGAATTGCTCATCGACTATCTGATTACAAAGGTCAAATAGTTGTTCTTGAATGGATTAATTTTGATTGTCCATTTGTTGTTAAGCACTATTCATCAAATAATATGCAAAATTTGCAAAAAAAATATACAGACCAAGATGTTATTTGGCTAAGTATCTGCTCATCTGCCGAAGGCAAACAAGGGCATTTTTCCAACGATGAAATCAAAAAAAGAATCGAAGATCAAAAAGCCAAAATGTCTGCATATTTAATAGATGAAAGTGGTGATGTTGGCAGAATGTATGAAGCAAAAACCACTCCACATATTTATATTGTTGATAAAAATGGTTTTTTGGTTTATGCAGGTGCAATTGACGATACCAAATCAACCGATAAAAATGACATCCCAAAATCAAAAAATTATGTTTCGGAAGTGCTTGATAACTTATATAACGGTTCTCCAATAAAAACCAAAACTACTGTTCCTTATGGTTGTTCGGTAAAATACAAATAATTTTTCAATATGAATTCTTGTATTTAAAAATATATTGAAAAAGTAAATATTTGCACAACAGGCAAGAATGTCTATTCTACTAAATTCATATATTTCAAGTAGATTAGATATTCTTGTCTGATTTTATTTGGTTAAATTCTATTAACCAGCTGTCTGAAAATAATTGTATCTTAATGATTTTTTATGGATTATGGTTTATATTAATCATAAAAGCATTTTGTTTTATATTTTATTCTGATAAATATTTTTTAACTTTAAGTAATAAATTATCCGGCAAAATTGGTTTTGTTATGTAATCGTTACAGCCAACTGCAAGTGCTTTCTCTGCATCTCCTTGAAGGGCATAAGCAGTTTG
>JANJUO010000257.1 GCA_024710535.1 bacterium | reverse complement strand
GAAAACCAAAAACCAATTTTTCCTTCAACAAAAGATGCATCAATCAATTTCTGCGTTTCAATGTAACCGGTTCTTGCAAGCGATAAATACATATTCAAAGCATTGATATTGCTCAAACTATTCACAACGGGGTTGCCATTTTCATCAAAAATAGTACCACCATAACTCCAGAAAAATGGGATAATTTTCTTATATAATCTATGCGGATCCGAAGTGTTTGCTCCCCAGCCGTATTTACCAGAAATTTGGCTGATTTTTTCGGAAGATGAGAGCAATTGTTCAAAAGTTTGTGGAGGATTTTCATCCAAACCGGCTTGCTTCATCAAATCCTTGTTATAAAACAACACTCTTGTATCAACAACAAATGGAATAGCATAATATTTATTATTCCAAATACATGGCTCAAGCGAAAACTCAATATATTTTGATAAATCCATCGAATCTTTGTTTAATTCTTCAAGCACTCCCGCAGATGAAAATTGTGCAATCCAATCCGAGCCAAGTTCCAAAACATCTGGAGCGGTTTTTGAGTTGAAAGCCGCAAGCAATTTTGTTTTTCCATCATTCCAACTAAGCTCTGCTACTTCAACTTTGCAATCGTTTTCCTGCTCGAATTTCTTAATCAAATCATTCATTATGATTCGTTGGTTTGGCTCGCTCCAAAAATGCCAAAATTTTATGGTTCGCTCAGAAGATTTATCCGAGCAAGAACTAAATATTAAAATAATTCCCAAAATCATCATTGATTTGATCAGGAAATAATTACTAAGTTTAACTAAATTTTTCATAATAATTCAATTTAAAAATTTGTATCAATTTAAAATGTAAAATTAGTTACAATAAGTCATACATCAAAACAATTTTAGCAATAACTAACTATAAAATTTGTATAAAATCATAAATCACAGATATATTTAAAAAAAAATTAAATTTATTGCAAGAAAATAAGTAATTTTATTATATTTGAAATCTAAAAATTTTAAAATAATTTTTAATTGATAATTATGATTTTTAAGAATACTGATTTAGAGAAAATTGAAGAAATTTTGCAGGTAAAGGCAAAGCCATTTGAAGGTGGATGGTCTTGGGTGATGAAAAGTATAGACAACAGTAAGCCATTGGTTGCCACATTGCATAACAATGTTGATTTGGGCAACGATACAATTGGCTCATTAATTTCAATTCAAACGCAGTATGGCTATTATGAACTGCATAATATTGAAAAATATATATTTTTCGAGCCGGACGAATTAATCTTTATTTCTTCAACAGCTGAGCATCTTTCGTGTCTGACAATTGGCAGGCAGTCTGTATGTTCATTATTTTCGACAATTAAAAGGGAAATTCTCAATCAAGATATTTCCGAACTTGATCCGGCGGTATTGATGGCTGCAATGCAATTATCAATCACGGATACTGAATTAGATTAAACACTAACAATTTATGGTATTCGTTTATAATAACTATGGAAATAAATGTATTAAGCGAAAGTTTCGACAGAAAACTGCCGAAAAAGAAAATTAAGGATGCCGTAATCAAAGTTTTTGCGGCAGAAAGTATTAATGATGCAAATGTTGATATTGTTCTTTGTAGTGATAACTATATTCAGAGCGTGAATAAGCAATTTCTGGATCACGATTATGCCACAGATGTAATTTCTTTTAATTTTGAAGAAGAAATTTTGAACGGAGAAATTTATATTAGCGTGGAAACTGCAGAAGTACAGGCAAAAGAGTATAAAGTATCATTAACAAATGAGTTGATGCGTTTGGCTGTTCATGGTGCATTGCATTTAATCGGATATGATGATGGTGATGATGAAAGCAGACAGAAAATGCATGAACTCGAAAATAAGTATATAAGTTAAATTAGGAATATTATGCAAATTGAAAGAATAATTGAGTTGGTGATAATTCTTATGTCTGAAATCCACAAAAAAGAAAGTGTGGAAGAATTGGATATTACAAAATTCGAAAAGGCAGGATATTCAAATATTGAAATATCAACCGCAGTAAGTTGGTTAATAGATGAGAATGCAAATTTCTTAAAACCAATCCATGATCTACAAAACAAAGATAAATCATTTAGAATTTTATCTCAAGTTGAGCAGGATTTATTCACTGTAGAGGCATGGGGCGAAGTTATTCAAATGCTTTCTCTCGGATTGATTAATTACGAAACTATCGAATTGCTGATTGAACGCTCGCTTTTGGGCGGCATCTATAAAATTGACGGAAGATTTTTGAGGTATTTTTTGGCATATTATTTATTTGATATTAATATTACCGGATACCCAAACAATCGCTATGTTTTAGCAGGTAATGAAACGATTAATTAGAAAATTGGTCCCGTAGCTCAGTAGGATAGAGCACAAGTTTCCTAAACTTGGTGCCACAGGTTCGATTCCTGTCGGGATCACAACTTGCAACAGTTAATGCTATATATATCAATAACTTACACTAACGCATATAGTTTTCACTTAAACAATTTTTAAATTAATTTTTGTTGTATTGGACAAAATTATTGCTTTTTTAGGGATCATCTCTCCTAATGGAAAAAATTAATGCTAAAAATTTTTAGG
>JANJUO010000244.1 GCA_024710535.1 bacterium | reverse complement strand
GTCTGAGCATTCGTTTGGATCATCAATTTCAGAAATTGAAGTTCCATTTGAATTAAAAGATAGAAGTCGCGATGAATTCGAAAAAGAAGTTAGAGAAAAATTATCTTCGATAACTGGAATAGTTTTCAATTTAGGTCAGCCAATTAGCCATAGAATTGATCATGTTATCTCAGGAGCAAAAACAAGCATTGCCATTAAATTATTTGGTACAGAACTCGAAGAAATGTATATAATTGCAAATCAAATCAAGAGTAATATAAATAATGTTGAAGGTATAGCAGATGTAAGTGTTGAACAAATTGTTTCCGTTCCACAAATCCAAATTATTCCTGATAGAGAATTACTGTCTAAATATGGGATTTCAATAGTTGAGTTTAATAATTTCATAAATACTGCATTTGCCGGACAAATTGTTGGGACAGTTTACGAAGAAGATAAATCTTTTGATATTTTGTTAAGATTCAAAGAAGAATATCGAAATAGCATTGATGCAATATCAAATGCCACAATTGATGCCAAAAATGGAGAGAAAGTTACCTTAAAACAGGTATCAAAAATAATTTCAGGAACTGGTTCGAACGTGATAAATCGTGAAAATGTAAAAAGAAAAATTCTCATTTCTGCAAATGTTGCAGGAAAAGATGTAAGAAGTGTTGTTCAAGATATAAAAGTTGTAATCAATGAAAACATTAAACTTCCAGAAGATTATTTCGTTGAATATGGTGGTCAATTCGAAAGTGAAGAAAACGCATCAAGAATTTTATTACTTGTTTCATTGGTATCTATTTTGATAATTTTCTTTTTATTAAATTTCGAATTCAAAGATTATATTAAATCCGGTATAATTCTAATTAACTTGCCTCTTGCATTAATTGGTGGAATTGCAACAGTTTGGCTTTCTTCCGGAATAATGAGCATCCCCACTTTGATTGGATTTATAACATTATTCGGAATAGCAACCAGAAATGGAATTTTAATGGTTTCGAGATATAATAAATTATCCGAAGATGGAATGAGTTTGAAAGATGCAATAATCTATGGTTCTTTAGATAGATTGAATCCAGTATTGATGACAGCATTTACAGCCGCACTCGCTTTGATTCCATTGGTTTTTGCCGGCGATAAGCCAGGAAACGAAATCCAAAGCCCAATGGCAGAAGTTATTCTTGGAGGTTTGATAAGTTCAACAATATTGAATCTTGTAATTTTGCCAATTGTTTACTACATTGTTATGAAAAGGAGAATGAAAAATGCTTAGATATATATTTTTAGTAATTTTTGCCAATATTTTTGCTTTTAGTCAAGATTATAATGGCATAATTAATCAAATTCTTACTAATAATAAGCAAATAAAGGTAATAGAAGAGCAATTGAATGTAATTTATATTGAAAGTAAATTCAACTCTTTGCCATCGAATCCTGAAATTGAGTATTCGTACTTGAAAAATAATACATTAAACAATGGTGATAAGCAAGAATTTCTATTTTCATTGCCATTTGAATTCCCTACAATTTATTCAATAAAATCAGATATTTCTGCTTTGCAGAATTCAGTCAATAAATTGAAACTCAAAGAATACAAAAAGAATGTAATTTTGAATACTTATAATTTGCTCGCTGAAATTACATACAAAAGAAAGATTATACTTCAATTATTAAGTAGAATTGAAGACTATGAAAATATTTATAATGCTAAAAAAATTCAATTTGAAAAATCTGAAATTGGGATTCTTGAATTTAATAAAGCAAAATCTTTGTTTTTAACTTACAAAACAAAGTTGAATTATGTCATAATTGAAGTGAAATCTTTAGAATCTGCATTAATTGAATTAAATGGTGGCAAAGAAATCAAATTTATATCATCAGAATATCCAATTAAAGAGTTACCAAGTAATTTTGATTCACTTCTTGTAGTTTTGAAAGAAAAAGATTTTGTTAATAAAGCATTTGAAGAAGAAATAAACCTGCAATCAAACAAAGTATCTGTTGCTAAATTGGGCTGGTTGCCTTCTTTTTCTCTTGGATATCGGTTTGAAAAGGAAGCTGAATTTAATTATTCCGGTTTACAATTCTCCTTATCAATTCCACTTTTTGAAAATCAAAATAAAGTTCCAAAACAAGAAAGCGAAATGAAGCTAATCAAACTTCAGCAACAAACATATTTAACTGAATTCGAAATCGAAAAGAAAAAATTAATTGAATCTGCTTCATTATGGAAAAAATTAATTGATGAACAAAGAGATATAATTGATGATGAACACTTCAACTTAACAAAAAAATCTTTTGAAACAGGGAATATTTCACTAACTCAGTATTTTATTGATAATTCAATTTATTACGAAACCACAGATTCAATTCTTGAAGCAGAATATAATCTTCATAAATCAATAAATTCTATACTGATTGAGTTAATCACTAATAGTTACATGAAATAATCTAATTGAAATGTACTAAATGCAAAATCTAAAAAAGTTGAAATCTTATAAAAAGGATTTCAACTTTTTTAATTAACTACAAATAACAATAATAATCCCAGACCAAAATCAAATCAAATACTCAAATTATTAGGATTTTGATAATTATCAAATTGATTGAAAAATATGCTTTTAATATTGTTTAGATTAAAAAAATCAATTTTCTAAATCTTGTAAATAAATCCTATACAAATTTTAAAATCTGCAATCAAAATATATCCTATTCCTGCTATTTTTCATATAAATTTCTATAAAATTTTCTTAGATTCTATCATCATAATGGACTGTATAAAAAAGTATTTATTCAGAACAAATTAGATAATCATAGACGAATTTTTATTTAAAAACTAATGATTCATCCATATTTAGAAATTGTTTAGATATAAAAAGCCCTTTTTATACAGCCCTGAAAATTAATCAATCAATACAGTTTTAGA
>JANJUO010000243.1 GCA_024710535.1 bacterium | reverse complement strand
CTTGGTTGTCTATTGAAATACTTTTTTTCTTAGCAGAATGTTCAACAATAAATAAAGTATTATAAACAAGTTCAGCAACATCGAGTTCCTCCATTTCCATAGCGATTCTTCCTTGCTGAGCTCTTGACCATTCGAGCAAATCTTCGAGAAATTTATATATGCTTCTTACAGTTTCATAAATAGATTCCATCATTTCAACAAGTTCTTTTTTTTCGAAAATATCAAAACTATTATACATCAGATCAGTCATACCAAGCAAACCCGAAAATGGATTTCTTAGGTCATGGGCAATAATTGAGAAGAATTTATCCTTTTCATCGTTCAATTTTCTCATTTCTTCATTCGACTTTTCCAGCTCTGCTTCGTTTGCAAGTATGCGATTATAAAGATTATTAAGTTCATGGAAATTTTGTTCCATCAACATCATAGCTTTTTCAAGGTCTGAATTTTTGTTTTCTAATCTATCTCGATATTCTTTTAATTCTGAATTCTGCTTATTAATTATATCTCGAGAAGATTTAATTTCTAAATGCGTTCGGATTCTTGCAAGAATTTCATTTTGATTAAATGGCTTGGTAATATAATCCGCTCCGCCAATTTCAAATCCATGAACAATGTCTTCTGTTTCTGAACGTGCAGTCAGAAAAATTACAGGTATTTCTGCGGTAGTTAGATTTGTTTTCAAAATCTTACATACATCGTAGCCATTCATTCCCGGCATCATAATATCAAGCAAAATCAAATCCGGCAATTTTTCAATTGCTGTATTGATTGCTTTTTCTCCACTATCTGCAACGAATAATTTATAGAACGGTCGTAGCAATGCGCCAACAAGTTGTATGTTCACAGGTTGGTCATCCACAATTAAAATTGAAAAATTGGTCTTATTATCCATTTCCTAACTCTTAATTAATTTATTTATTTCTTGATCGATTTCATGTAAATAATTTTTGATTTGATTGGGTAATCTTATTATAGATTTGGAAAGATTATCATAATCAAAATTATTTACATAGAAATTTAGTTTTTCATAGCATTCTTTGAATATTACTAAATCCATATTTTTGCATGTATTAGTAAATTCCTCCACAAAGTTTTCTATTTCACCAACATCGGAATAATCAAAATTGTCATTAATTTTCGAACCAAAGTTATCCTCAATTTTCGAAACATTTTTATACATTAGTTCCAATTCGTTTAAATTTTTATTTTCTAAACTGATTTCAACATCTTTGACATCAAAATTATTCTCATCTTCATAAGATTCAGCATAATAGGGTAAATGCTTGATTAATTCTGAAATTAGTTGATTGCGGCTGACCGGTTTTTTTAGAAATCCATCAAACTCAGCACGTATTCTTGTCGTTTCACTTTCCAAATTAGAAGCAGTAAATGCCACAATTGGTATATGTGTCGTATGTGGATTCAGTTTGATTCGCCTTGTTGCCTCAAAACCGCTTATTCCGGGCATTCTCAAATCCATAAGGATCAAATCCGGCTTATAAATTGCAGAAACTTCAACTGCATCATCACCAGTGTGAGTTTCGATGAATTGCAGATTTGTATTATCCAAAAATGCCTTTACCACATCAATATTTTGCTGAACATCGTCAACAACAAGGATTTTTGCATTATTGAATTTGATTACAGTATTGTTCCAATCATTTACAGCAGAATCGTCAATTGATAATTCGCGAATTTGTACATCCGAGAATTTTATTGAGAATACACTGCCTTTATCGAGTTCACTTTCTAAAGAAATACTACCATTTAGCATCTCCACCAATCGTTTAGTGATTGTTAATCCCAAGCCGGTACCACCATAATGACGAGCACTAACCGAGAGTGACTGCCTGAAAGATTCGAAAATTGAATGCTTCTCCTCATCCGCAATTCCAATTCCGCTATCTTCCACAGAGATACTAAAGTCTATAGATTTATCATACAATTCTTCGATTGATACTTTTACTTTTACAAATCCGATATGTGTGAATTTTACCGCATTACCTATCAAATTTATAAGAATTTGCCTTAATCGAACCTCGTCAAACTGTATGTATTGCGGAAATCTTTTATCAATTTCTATGTGGAAAGCAAGTTTTTTCTCTTCAATTTTATTATGAAAAATCATTGAAACATCAGAAATTGCACTTTGCAATTCCACCGGTTCAAGTTGCAATTCAAGCATTCCAGACTCAATCTTAGATAAATCCAAAATATCATTAATCAAACTCAGAAGCGTTCTTCCTGAAGAAATAATGGTCTGCAAATAAGATTTGTTTTGAGAATTTTCAACCGTATTCATCATTATTTCGGAAAATCCAAGAATCGCATTCATCGGAGTTCTGATCTCATGGCTCATATTTGCCAAAAATTCACTCTTTGCTCGATTAGCAATATCGGCAATTTGTTTTTGCTTAATAATTTCATATTCATAATCACGCCTAACGATAGAGCCGGCCATCATATCCGCCGCAAGTCTTAGCAAATTAATTGATTCTATATCCCATTGTCTTTGTTGGCGAACAGAATCGAAGCCTGCAAAACCAATTAATTTCTTTCCATAAAACATTGGCACAGTCAAAAGTGAGATAATTCCCTGCGGCTCCAAAATTTCTTTTTCTGCATAATATTCATCTGCTATTTCGGACACCAAAGGAATATAAACATGCTCATTATTCAGAAATTTTTCGAACCAGCGTGGAATCAATGAATTAGGAATATCTTTCAGATTGTCTATTTCAGGATTAATTCCCTCATTGCACCATTCATGAGTATTATCGCAAGTATCTTGTTCGAAATTAAAAATAAAATTATAGGTACGATCAACTCCTGAATATTTGCCTAATTTTTCTAAAGCATTATTGATTATTGAATCAACATTCTCTGCAGTGGATTGAATCAAATCTGAAGAAATTTCATTTATCAATAAGTGCAAATTGTTTAATGCTTCCAATTTTGCTTTTGAAGTTTTTTCGTCAGTAATATCGCGTATTAATGCAATTGCATTCTCCTTGCCATATTGACCAATTCTTGCTTCGAAATATTTTATATAGCCATCAAAAGATAAAGAATAATTCTCAACAATTAGTTCTTTGGTTTCGAAAGTTTTGTCAATAATATTAATAAAAAGTTCAGAAATTTTGTCAGGCATAACTTCATTTATTTTCTTGCCAATAAAATGCTCCGGCTCAATCAAAAGCAAAGATTTGTCTGCTACGAAGTAATCTATAAACTCTTTTTTGTGATTGAAAATGAAAAACAAGTCTGGACTTGCACTAAGCAAAGCAATATTTTTGCTCTCGAATTCTTTTCTTTCGGTAATATCACTAATTGTTCCATCAATTCTTATTGGATTATGCTTTGAATCGTAAACAAATTTCGATTTGTCCAATATCCATTTTACTTTTCCGCTATCTAATCTGATTCGATATTCTGCTTCGAAAACCCCATATTTCATTAATAATTCTTCTGCTTTGGAAACGCTTGGCTTATCTTCATCAACAATATATTGATGCCAAAAATTTGGATGTGAATAAAAATATTCTACATCCTTTTCGAAAATTATTTGTGCGGCTTTGTTTATGTAATACAATTCCCAAGGTTTACCTATAGAAATTGAGAACACGCAATCACTGATTGAATCCAACACATCTTCAAAATTTATTGTTTTT
>JANJUO010000234.1 GCA_024710535.1 bacterium | reverse complement strand
TTAAACAAAAAGGAAAAATATTTATTTCCAATTACAAACTTACAAAAAAGTAGCAATAAAAATAGCATATTTAATTAATTTGAATTCATTTTTAAATTAATTTATTATTTTAAAGACTAATTTTGTTGTTACGAAAATCTGCATAAAGTTATATTAATGGCATAATTATTTTTCATAAAATGTTGATTTTAAATGTTATCAAAGCAAAATTGTTAGAATTAGGCAATGCTAATGAAATGATATAATATAGGCAAAATTTGAATGATTAATTTTTCATATAATTTCAAACAATAAAACAGGAAAATTTTCCAAAAAAAATTAAATTCAAGTAAAAAATATAATTATAAAAATGTTATTGAAAAATATAGATTTAGGAGCTTAATCTAATTGTTCAAATAAAAATGTTGAAAGTTTTTCAATAAAAATATTTTATTATTAGAAAATCTTTGATTAATTTGTTTTTTGATTTTGAGAAAATTGTTAAAAATAGTTTAGAAACGTTTGTTTAAGAAGAAAAATTGACAGGTACTATATGTTAACAGAATACGGTGTAATTTTAATATTTTTGATAATAGGCTTCATCTTTGTAGGTATAGGAATTTTTGTATCTGCATTAATTAGACCTAACAAGCCCAACCCAATAAAGAATTCAACTTATGAATCAGGTGAGGAACCTATTGGCAGTCCTTGGGTAAAATTTAATACCCGTTTTTACATTATTGCACTTGCTTTCATCATTTTTGATGTGGAAGTTGTTTTGTTGTTCCCTTGGGCGGTGGTATTTAAAGATTTGGGCTGGTTTGCCTTTTGGGGAATGGTGGTTTTTGTACTTATTTTAACACTTGGTTTGGTTTATGACTGGGCAAAAGGATATTTGGATTGGGATAAACCACAGCCATATATTCCAAAGCTCGAAGACCTTGTTGATAAATACGAAAAAAAATAATAATTTAAAATAAATAATTAAACACGGTGAATTATGGGTTTATTAGATAGATTAGATAATCCTTACGAAATAGATGGTTTTTTTCTTGGTACGGTTGAGGATTTGCTAAATTGGGGCAGAAGTAAATCAGACTGGTATTTGTCTTTTGGTTTGGCTTGTTGCGCTATCGAGTTTATGGCGATTAATGCTTCGCATTTCGATTTGATGAGATTCGGAAGTATTCCAAGAGCAACTCCACGTCAGGCAGACTTTATTATCATTTCCGGCACTGTTACTTTGAAAATGGCTGATAGAATTAAAAAATTATATGAGCAAATGTCTGAGCCAAAATATGTAATGTCGATGGGTTCTTGCTCTAATTCCGGCGGTCCGTATTGGGAGCACGGCTATCACGTTTTGAAAGGAGTTGATAGGATTATCCCAGTAGATGTTTATGTACCGGGCTGTCCACCAAGACCTGAAGCATTTTTTGAAGGAATGATAAAATTGCAGAATTTGATCAATAATCAAGCAATTTTCAGAAAAAGAAGTTCTATGAGTGCTGAAGAATTGGCACAATTGGAAGAGAGAAATCAAAAACAAAAAGAATATATGGAAAGAGCCGCTATTGAGTATGAAAATTACCAAGAAACATTAAAAACTGGCGGTATGCAAAATCCGGATTACAATGGCAAATACACTATAAATTTACCAAAAATAAGGATGATAGACCATGAATAGCAATGAAATTTTTGACAAATTGAAATCAGAATTTGGCGATGATATTATTTCATTGACTGAAGAAAAAAACTACGATCCATATATTACAGTTAAAAGGAAAAATATCAAGCAGATTTGTCTTTTTTTAAGAGATATTGATGGATTAAACTTTGATTATTTGGTGAATCTTACAGGAATGGATTGGGGTAAGGAATTGGGTGTAGTTTATCATTTATATTCAATTTCTTTGAAACATAGAATTGTATTGAAAGTATTTCTCAGTAAAGAAAATCCGGTGATTCCATCAGTGGAAAGATGCTGGAAATCTGCTAATTGGCACGAAAGAGAAGCATGGGATATGTTTGGTATTCAATTCGAGAATCATCCAAATCATATCAGAATTTTGTGTCCTTATGATTGGGAAGGGCATCCATTGAGAAAAGACTATGTTGAGCAAGAAACTTATCATGGTATGCGCGTACCGGTATAATTAATATTATTTACTAATTTGAATTTGATTTTAGAGATATAAAAAATGGGTCAAAGAAAAACAATAGAAATCGATTATGGCGCTGTTGATACCGATAGAATGAGACTTAATATGGGTCCTCAGCACCCTTCCACTCACGGTGTATTAAGACTTGAGGTCGAACTTGAAGGCGAAATCGTAACCGAAGTGGTTCCTCATATTGGGTATTTGCATCGTTGTTTTGAAAAAACTTGCGAATTTATGACTTATCCTCAGGTGATTCCATACGTTGACCGTTTGGATTATATTTCATCTATGAATAATGAATGGCCCTTTGTTATGGGTGTGGAGAAATTACTCGGTATTCAAATTCCTGAAAAAATTGAGTATATTCGTGTGATTCTCGCTGAATTGAATCGTATTGCTAATCACCAGATTGCGGTGGCAACTTTTGGTATGGATTCCGGTGCATTCACTCCGTTTCTTTATTTATTCCGTGATAGAGAAATGATTCTTGATTTGTTTGAAAAATGTTCCGGTGGCAGATTGCTTTATAATTATTTTTGGGTTGGTGGCTTACAGCACGATATTCCTCCTACTTTCAAAGAAGATTGCCTTGCAATTATAAAGAAAGTTAGAGAAACAAATGCGGAAGTGAATAATCTGCTTATCAAGAATAAGATTTTCATAGAAAGAATCACAAATATTGGAATTCTTCCGGCTGATGTAGCAATCAATTTTGGGTGTTCGGGACCTGTTTTGCGAGGTTCGGGAGTGCCTTATGATTTAAGAAAAGACGAACCGTACTCTATTTATGACAGATTCGATTTCAATGTAATTGTAGGTGAAGGTGCTATGGGCACTCTTGGCGATTGCTGGGATAGAAACATTGTTAGAGTTAATGAAATGGAAGAATCTTGCAAAATTATTGAGCAAGCAATCGCTCAAATGCCGGACGAAGCAGTTGATGTTAGGGCGTTGGTTCCAAAAAGAGTCAAGACTCCGAAAGGTGAAATTTACTGCAAGACAGAAAATCCGAAAGGTGAATTAGGGTTTTATATCGTTAGTGATGGATCTACACAACCATACAGAATGCGTACAAGAGCAACAAGTTTCATCAACTTGAGTGTTCTTCCTGAAATTTCAAAAGGTTATATGATTTCTGACCTTATTATGATTTTGGGTAGTATTGACATTGTATTAGGCGAAGTGGATAGATAATTGGTGTTTTTATGAATGCTGAATTAATCGAAAAATCACAGAAATTTGGTGAACGAGTTATAAGATTTTGTAAAGATATTAAGATAGATCCTATAACGCAAACTTTGGTAACCGAAATAGTGCAATCCTCTACTACAATTGGAGCGTTACTTGTTAAAGTAGATGGAAATGTGGATTCGAAGACAGTAATTACAAGATTGAAAAGTTGTAAATCATACTGTTTAGAAACAAAACATTGGTTAAGAATGATTGCAGAAGCGGATTCCAACACAAAAGAGATTGGAAGAGAATTGTAGAAGGAATGTCAGGAACTTGAAAGTAATTTTGCAAAATTGTTAATTGACAAAAATTTGAAAAATAATTAAAAAATAAATAAATCGAAATGTTATGGGAAATTTTGTTTACGATTTACTTGGAAATAATCTTTTAGCGTACATAGTAGTTGCAATTGTACCTTTGCTTTGGGTTTTACCTTATGCGTTGATAGCAATTCTCGGTGAATTGAAAATTGCTTCTTGGGTGCAGGATCGACTTGGACCTATGCGTACAGGCTGGAAGGGCGTTCTTCAGCCATTGGCGGAAGTTATTAAACTTTTGCAAAAAGAAGATATTACACCTGCAAATGCTAATAAACCATTATTCAATTTAGCACCTTTTATAATGTTTACAGGTGCTTATGCCACTTATGCGGCAATACCATTCAGTTCGAAATTTATTGCGGCTGATTTGAATATTGGTTTATATTATATTTTCTCAATCAGTGCTTTTGCAATTATTGGTATTGTAATGGGCGGCTGGGCTTCAAATAATAAATATTCTGTTCTTGGCGCATTAAGAGCTGTATCGCAGATGATAAGTTATGAAATCCCGATTGCTGTTACATTATTGGCAATTGCAGCATATTCCGGCTCGCTTGATATGCAGGAAATTATTCGTCAGCAAGGTGGCGGATTTTGGAATTGGAATTTATTTGGCGGTAATGCTCCATATTGGAAAATCATTTTCATACCATTTTTTGTTGGTTTGTTTGTGATTTACTTCGTTGGCTCGCTTGCTGAAACAAATCGTGTTCCTTTTGATATTCCAGAAGGCGAATCCGAAATCATCGCCGGTTATCATACAGAGTATTCGGGTATGAAATTCGCTATGTTTTTCTTTGCTGAATATGCAAGTATGTTTACTGTTTCAGCAATTATCACCATATTATTCCTTGGTGGCTGGCAATCTCCATTTGGTGATTTTCTAAATCATCCTTTATTGCAGGTATTTTGGTTTATCGCAAAAGCAATGTCATTTATATTTATTCAAATCTGGTTAAGATGGACATTACCAAGATTGCGTGTTGACCAGTTGATGCATATTTCTTGGAAAGTGATGTTACCTATTTCATTGGTTTGCTTTTTTGCAGTTGCAATTTTGGCAATGTTGAAATAATTTTTTGAATGTTATTTTGTTGAAAGTTAATTGAGATTATTATGGGATATTTTAAAGATATATATGATGGTATTTCTACTGCATTAGTAGGAATGAGAATCACTTGGGACCATTTATTTCAGAAGAAAGTAACTAATCAGTATCCTGAATTATATCACCCAATAAAATCAGGGGATATGGCTATAAATTCCAGAAACAGAATTTTTGTTGATATGGATGGCTGTGATGGATGTAATAGTTGTGCTCGTGCTTGTCCTGTAAATTGCATTACAGTGGAAACTTGCAAAGTTGCTCCGGGAGATGAAACTGCTCCAGATTTGCACGGCGGAAAGAAACGTCGTACTTGGGTTACAAAATACGATATAGATTTCTCTTTATGTTGCTTTTGTTCACTTTGTACCGAAGCATGCCCAACTGAAGCGATAGTTATGACGCAGGAATTTGAATATTCTACAGTTGGCAGAGAAGGTCTATTGTATCATTTCTCGAGACTTACTCCTGAAGAAGCTGCTGAAAAAGAAAGACTTCTCGAAGAAAGTCAGGCAGATAA
>JANJUO010000224.1 GCA_024710535.1 bacterium | reverse complement strand
GAAGGAATTTTTGGATATTGGTTTATTTAAGCAATTGAAAAATCAAAATGAATTTAATAAAGTAAAGGTTTGTTTTGATTCTATTCAATGGGAAAATGGTTTAGACATTGATCCAGAAATATTGTATTCAAAAAGTGTTGACATTAATAAACTCCATCATTAATAATTTTCAGTATTAACATTAAGCACTTATGATGAATTAGGATCTGTGGCATTGGTAATTAATGACAGTGGCAGAGTGGTGGAAAGCACAATTCCTGCAAATAGATTTACGTCGCTTCCTTTATAATGTTGCAATTTGGGATAAGTAAAATAATATTTTTTAATAATAAATGTCAATATAATTTCAATAAAAACGGAGTAATTATGCCAACAATTTCTATGTTTTATGGAATAAAAATAATGATGTACTTCAATGAGCATAATCCGCCACATTTTCATGCAAAATATAATGAATTTAAGGTATTAATTGGAATAAAAGATTTATCAGTTATTGATTGATTTTTGCCTCCAAAAGCTTTAGGTTTAGTAATTGAATGGGCAATTCAACATAGAGAAGAATTAATGTTAAATTGGGAAGCAGCATACAGGGGTGAAATTTTAACCAGTATCGATCCTTTATAGGGGTATTTATGTTTGATATTCTTGAAGCAAAGTATTTAAAAGAATATAAAATCGAATTTTTATTTTCTGACAATTTAAGGGCAATAGTCGATTTGGAATATTGTATTCATAAGCCGGGTTTATTTAAGAGTTTAAAAGATATAAACTATTTTAAATCTTTTGAATTAGATTTCGATTTAAATACAATAAAGTGGAGTAATGGACTTGATATTGCTCCAGATACCTTATATTCAATCGCAAGTCAAAATGCAAATTAAGTATTTCTTAAAATAGTAACTTATGATGAATTAGGTTCTATAGCGATGATAATTAATGATAGTGGTAAAGTGGTGAAAAGCAACCAATATAAAGCATTTGGCGTGAAGGATTATTCTTATAAAGAGCGTACCCAAGCCACTGCCTACAACGGAAAAGAGAATGATACAGAGAGCAATTTGTGAGAAGTAAAATAAAATATCCACAAAAATGTCAATGGAATTTTGTATTTATGAGGTTTATATGAGTAGCAATGTTGTTAGTAATGAATTAATTCATCAAGCAATTGCAATATCCGGGATTAATAACAAGTCAGAAGTTATCAATGAGGCAATGAAATTCTTTATAGCATTTTATTCTCAAAAAAAATTAAATCAATTACGTGGAAAGGTAAAATGGGAAGGAAATATTGATGAGTTAAGAGAAGGTAGGAATGCTATTAATTGATTCAACTGTTTGGATTGATTTTTTCAATGGGGTCAAGAATCAATAAACGGATTTAATGTCGGTTTTTTTAGAAAGTAATTTAATATATTTAGCTGACATTGTGATAATGGAAGTATTGCAAGGTGTTAGAGATGATAAATTATTTGAAGAAATCCAAGTGTTGTTTAGTAATTGTATCGTAATAAATGTATTAAATACTGAATATGCTATAAAATCAGCTCACAATTTTAGACTATTAAGAAGAAAAGGAATTACTATTAGAAAATCAATTGATTGCCTTATTGCAACATATTGTATTGAAAATTCAATTACACTTCTGCATAACGACAAAGATTTTCAACCATTTGTGGAACATTTGGGATTGGAAACTATTTAAAAGTAATTTGACTACATCGGAAAAGAGAAGGATACGGAAATGAACCTCGCAGAGCATGGAGTAAGAAAATACGATTCAGATTTGGGCAGATTTCTCTGTCCAGATGCTATGTGGGAGAAGTAAAATAAATATAATTGAAAGATGTCTATAAAATTTTAATAGAGGATAAACTATGCCAACAATTTCTATGTTTTATGGAATAATGATAAGAATGTATCTTGGAAAGTCAGAGCATAATCCACCACATATTCATGTTGAATATCAAGGTAATAAAGCCACATTTGATATTAATTTAAATGAGATGTTAGAGGGAAAATTACCATCAAAACAGATACGTTTAGTTCATGCATGGATTGAACTACATCGAGAAGAATTATTGGCTGATTGGGAAATTGCACAAAGTGGTGAATTACCATTTAGAATTGAACCATTGAGGTAAATTATGATTGCAGTAGTTAATGTAAAGCCTTTAGAAAACTACATATTAGAATTAGAGTTTAATAATTCTGAAATTAAATATTTTGATATGAAATCCTATTTAGAGCACGGAATTTTTAGGGATTTAAATGATAAGACAATTTTTAATGATGTAAAAATTTTCTATGACACTGTAAATTGGTCTAATGGAGCAGATCTTTGTCCAGAAACCTTGTATGAAAAAAGTTCAACTTCAATTTAATTGTTATTATGCCTATAAAGAGCGTCCCCATGCAACTGGTTACATCGGAAAAGAGAAAGATAATGAAATGAACCTCGCAGACCACGGCGTCCGTAAATACGATTCAGATTTGGGTCGCTTTCTCTGCCCAGATGCTATGTGGGAGAAGTATATAAGCTATACGCCGTATCAGTATAGTTTAAATAATCCAATCAGCAATATTGACTGGGACGGTAAGGAAGTTATAACAAGTGCAGCTGCAGCTGGTTTGTTTAT
>JANJUO010000214.1 GCA_024710535.1 bacterium | reverse complement strand
TGTTCGTGAATATAGTGTTTATCTGCTATACCTGTTTCAAGTTCATTTAACTTGATTTTACCCAGTATGTTATACCTAATATCACCATCAATAATTTCTGCTTTCTGAATCCACATAAGAAACCTCAATCTTTACCGAAGGATTTACCTATGACATAACCTACGATTGTGCCTCCCAATGTGAACGCTGGTGCTTCCCACCAAGGTCTTTCTTTTATGATCTCTTTAGTGATATAAATCGTATGAACCATAGTGCTATCAGGTTTCTTTCTAATCCAAAGATCGAAACGGTTTTCTGGAAAATCAAATTTTGCATATACAGTATCTCGTTTAATAATTGTATCAATAATAGCAGTGAATGGTTTCGTTTCAATAATAGTATCACGCTTAAAAACGAGCTTTGTCCTTGCTTTTTCAATCGTTATCGGTTCAGCTTGTTTAACTATTATGACAGTATCTCTTTTAGTAATTACACTTGTTAATTCATTGCAATGCTTTGAACTTCTTCCGAAGTAAAAACACAAAAGCAAAGATATTGCTAATAGAACTATCCCTGTTAATAAATGATACTTTTCTTTCATACTGTTTTAAATCCTATGAAACCTCTAACAACCATTCTACCTAAAAAGTGATGAATGTTTCGTTTTCTTAAATAAACACCTCCACCGTCATATTGAGAACCTTTATCACCGGAACTTGTATTGAAACCCACAGTAACAACCCAACCCGCTTTTTTTACTTCAATAATTCGTTCAACGTGTCCACGCCATTCGTTAGGTCTTCTCCAAAACATCAAATCATCTATTATTGGATATGGGTTGGATTTCTGACCAATTTTCATAGCTTCGTTAAACATAGTTACAGTAGATCCTGTTCTATAAATTGGAATTGATTTATTTGTCATTTCCAAAACCGTTGCAGATGAATAGAAGCACCAATACTGTCCAGCTGCACAGTAAGGATTACCTTTTACTAATCCTACGCTTCTTAGGTATGATTCAACTTTTCTTCCGTCGTTCCTGCCAGTTTTCTCTTTGACACCTACTTGGGCAAGCAAACTATCACGAGAAAGCAATAACAGCTTTCCCTCACAAGGTATTAAATATCTTTGAAGAGAAAAAGTCTCAACTGAGGCGACCAAAAGAAGTAATATCGTTATAATAACAAACCTTTTCATATTAAATCCTTAATTAGAAAACTGAGCGATATATACACCTAAAACAACAAGACCGACCAATATATGCACACCCAAGAATATATAACCTAATACAACCATTATAGAATGTCTCTCAACACTATTAAGCTCTTTATCATCACCTTCCATAATAAGTTTTGTGAAAGGTATTTTAGTATAAGTAAATAGAGCTATTCCCGACAAGGATAATGCCATCGCTTCAAGTGTTGCTATAAAAAGAAAAGTTTGTATTTCGGCTGTTCCCGGACGTAAGAAGAAAACTGCTACTATTCCGATGATTAGCCAAACTGCATTTCTAAGTATAAAATCAATGATTGATTTAATTTTAGTGTCCATCTTTAACTCCTGTGATTTGATGTTAAATGATTATGAAATTGTTTATTTAAGTCATTCAGTAATTTTTTGATGTCTTCAAGTTCTTTCCGAATTGAGTCATCATATAAATCAACTCTCTGTTCGAGCAGTTTAACTCTTTTTTCAAGATTATTAAACTTCTCGATTTCGGCTAACTTACTTGAAAATACTTCTTCGTTTGCTTTCCTGTTATCTCGCTTGAGCATAAAATAAAATGTAATCAATCCAACTATCAATAGTCCGAATTGTATAGCATTGTTTATTAATCCATTTGCAAATTCCACTGTTATTCTCCAATAAAATAAACTGTTGGAAGCATAAATCTTATTTCGTAGTGCCATTTGTCTTCTTCAACAAACAAGAACTTTTCTGAAATAGGATATAGTTTCATATTTTCAATATAAAGGTCATTTGTTAGCGATTGTCTTACTCTGTCCAATGTTTCATAAGCACCAAGATGCGAACGTAGGTTTCTTACAATTACGATAACATCAAACTCAAGCATTCTTGCTTGCTGTTCAATTCTTGGATTGGTATAGTTTGAACCTTCATAACTTACAAGTACTGCACCTTTTGGGTGAATTAACTCGTAATCTTTAACGTTATCTGGAAAAGGTTCAACAGCCAAATCTTGAATATCCGTTTTCAATTTATCTACAATAGCAGATTCAATTTCTGTTATCATCATCAATAATTCTCCAACTTAGTTTTATCAAAAACAGGTTTTCTTTCTGAAACTAAAAAGAATCCTGGTCTTGTTTCTGCAGTACCTTCGTTCAATGTAATCATCCCTTTCTGAATCTTTTCGAGAGTAGATATTCCGTCTTTATAAAAGTTTTGTATGTTGTCGAATACTTTCCCTCTTCGTTTGTAAAGCTCGTATTTCACAATATCAATGCAAATCTTTTTGAGTATTGAGTGTTCACTTATTAGTGGCAATTCATATCTGCCTCGCAGGTAACCGTCAATTATCTGAGTAACGTCCGAAATGTATTTACTTACAATTTCATCGTTTACAACATTCGGTTCATCATCATTGCTCAACTGTGCAACAACTTTTTCAGTTAAATCATCAACTATATCTTGAACTGTGCAATACATTACAATACCGTAGCCGAAATGATAGCGTTAGGTTCGTGAATAGTCGGCAAACTCTTTTGCTCTACCTTCCAATCCAAAGCAGTCTTATCTTCGTTTGTATTTGTTTCAACCAACAATTCATTTTGATAGATTTTCAAGTTTCCACTTTCTATTCTGTAAATAGGACCGTAGTGAACCCTGAAACCCGGTGAACTGCTCGCAACCATAATTGCTTTTTTAGGATTAATCATGTCAGCTGTTGAATTGTCTGCTTTAGTATATTGCTGGTTATACTCGTATATATCAACTCCCATCAAGCGACCAATAAACATTCCTGTTCTGGTAGGCGATTGTGTCAAATCCATTACACCGACACGATTGTTGTTTGTATCAAGTTCCTTCTTTATGGATTCGTTTGCAACAAAGGCATCTGCGGCTTCACTTCCCAATATCAGAATATCAGCGTTCATTCCGCAACGTTTCATAATATCTCGTTTCCAAGACCTTATATTCATCAAAGGTTTTGAAGTTGTTTCACTCCATTTAGCTGTCGAACCAAGAGTAACAAGATGAACATTATTCTCAAATTCAAAATCTACTGAAAAATCAATATTGTCTTGGCTCACAGTAAGTTTACCATTTGATAAAGCTTCACAAGCCATCTGCTCGCGCCTGCGAATGATTCTTTTTTTAAGTTCTTCAAGCTCTTGGAGAATCATTTGATTTGCAAGTCTTGTTCTCTCTTCTGGACTTGTTACATAGATGTTACCGATAGACTTGTAATTTGCTAATTCCAAAGCTGTAAATAGTTTCTTTTCAAAGGTTCTTGGCAAAGATAATGTTTTAACTATCTTCGATGCTTTCTT
>JANJUO010000201.1 GCA_024710535.1 bacterium | reverse complement strand
AAAACATCAATACTTTTAAATAAATTGTAACAATCCCATCTCTATTAACACATTAAATCGGAAAAAATTACAAAATATTTACTTTAATTTTGAAATTAATTCCAAAACTTGTGGCGTATCGACATTTTCATGGAAGTCTTCATTAATTGCAATCATTGGTGCACCACCACAAGCGCCCATACACTCAACTTCTTCCAAAGAAAAAATTCCATCCGGAGTGGCTTCGTTGTGCTTAATTCCAAGATGCTCGGATACCTGATTGAAAATCACATCGCCCTTACGAAGCATACATGACACATTTGTACAAACTTGGATATGATATTTGCCCATTGGTTTTTTGAAGTACATTGTATAGAAAGTTGCCACTCCTTCCACATGAGCCAAAGATAATTCTAATAACTCGGCAACATATCTCATCACATCTGTGGAAAGCCAGCCCCATTTATGTTGTGCAAGCCATAAAACAGGCATCAATGCAGCTTGTTTTTGGGGATATTTTGATATGTGTCTATTAACTTCTGCTAATTCTTCTTCTGTAAATTTAATTTCCATTTTTATAATTTCCTGACAATCAAATTTCTTTTTAAAATAAAATACAAAATTAATAAAAAAAAATCAATTAATTATGTTTCTTCATCCTTCTGATAAACATTTTTATTGAAACCCAATGCTTAAGAGTAATCAAAACTTTATGCAAGGGCGAAACTCTTATTCTTTTTGAATAGACATCGAATTCATTTAGCTCAATTTTTTCAAGCAATCTGAAATAAATCGAATCCATAATTTCTGCCGCAATGATAGTTGGCTTTTCGTCCGGTTTCAGAAAAGTTCTTGCTTTATGATAATATTCTCTTGCTCTCTGAGCTTCAAATTGCATCAATTCAATAAAATTATCATTATAAACTTCATTCATCAAATCGTTTTCGGAGTATTTAAAGCGTTCCATATCCTCTTGTGGAAGATAGATATAGCCGCGGTCTTTATCTTGCTTTATATCTCTTATAATGTTGGTTAATTGCAAAGCATAGCCAAGATTTACCGCATAATTTTTGGTTTCTTCATATTTATGCCCGAAAATTTCAATACTAATCAAGCCAACAATACTTGCAACGCTATAGCAGTAATTTTTGAGTTCATCAAAGTTTTTATAGCGAGTTTGCAGTAGATCTCTTCTCACTCCATCAATCAGCGTAAGCATATATTGCTTTGGGATATCGAATCTTTTGATAGTGAAATAAAGCGGTGAAATCAAAGGATTTACATTGCCTGAATAAATTTTTTCGATTTCATTTTCCCACCAATTCAATCTTTCCATTTTGCGAATTTTTACTTTGCTATTTAGGTTTGGAGTGGAGTCAACAATACCATCGATATAACTGCAAAAAGCATAAATAGAATTAATAGCATTGCGCTCTTCTTTTGGCAGCATCGAAAATGAATATAGGAAATTGGAGCGCTCAACAATTGGGGGCTCAACCTTTTCGAAATTTGCTAATTCTATTTGTGTTAAAACTTCCATAAATTCAATAAAATAATGCTTTATATAATATTTTCAAATAATCTATCTTTTCAAGTTTTGGTCTCTTGCTCAGGAGTTCAGAGCCCATCAATTCGCACTTTTCAAGCATTGCTAAGCCGGCGTAATAAGTAACAGCAATTTCCATTCTTAATCTAAATGGCTTTAGCAATCTCGGCAAACTATTGCCTTTATTGTAAATTTGCTTAGTGTATTCAAAAATTACACTTATGCAACTTTTAAAATTAATATTTTTTTCTTGTAAAACCAAACTTTCTTTTTCTAAATTGAATTTTTCAAGAAAATCTTTTGGAATAAAGCATCTCTGGTTTCTTAAATCGACTGAAAAGTCCTGCCAAAAATTTATTAATTGCAATCCCGTACAAATTGCATCGCTTAAAGGAGCAGTTTTTTCATCATACATATCAAAAATTCTCAAAACCAATTCACCAACAGGATTTGCAGAATAATTGCAATAATCAACAAGATCATCCATATTTTTGGCGTGAGCAAATTCAGCATCCATTTTGAATGCATGAATTAAATTCAAAAATGGCTCTTTAGGTAGATTTTTTGCTTTGATTGTATCAAACAATGCAACAAAAATCGGATTACCGGAATGCTTCGAAAATTTTTCAATTTCAATAATATTCAAAATATAATCATCAAGAATTTTGATTCTGTCAACACCTTTTGTATCAACCAATTCATCTGCAATATCATCCGCAATTCTAGAAAATGCATAAACAGAATAAAAATATTTTCTATTTTTTTTGGGAATAAAAATCGAACCAACAGGAAAATTTTCATAATGAGATGATGCAATTTTCTCGCAAAATTTGTATGCAGACTCCAAATCAGATATAGCAAACTGCCCACCCGAGCTTTTGCTGAGATCGATAAGTTGATCTTCCGAATTAATTATTTTCAATTTAAAATCAAGATATTATGAATCCGAATTGTTTGATTTTTTCATCAATTTCAACTTGATAAGTTGTAGTTTTGCAAACCTATTTTCTGTTCCCTTAAGCAATCTTTTTATATTTGCTCTATGCGTGAAAATTATTAGCAAAGAAACAGCAATACTAAAATATATCAATATTTGATAACCAGGAATATTATCGTGAAATATGTTATATCTAACCAATAGTGATGTTGGTAAAGTAAATGCCGCAATAATTGAACCTAATGAAATATAACCGGAAAAAATCACCGCCACAACAAACAAGCCAAATGCAATGCCCACATCAACCGGGACTAATCCAATCAGCATTCCAGCCGCAGTATTTACACCCTTCCCGCCTTTGAAACTCACAAAAACTGACCAAATATGACCACAAACTGCAACAATTCCTGCCCCAATTTTAATAAGTGTCAAGTCTTCAAATGAAGTTGCATTTGGTACCGGAATTCCGCTCCCAAAATATGGTGCAATCACCATCACCGCAAGCATACCTTTTGCAATATCAATCACTTGCACAGTCATTCCCCATTTCCATCCCAGAATTCTAAAGGCATTTGTACTGCCCATATTTCCGCTTCCTTTTTCACGTATATCGAAGCCAAAAAATAATTTACTTATTATAACCGCAGTTGGAATTGCTCCAGCAAGGTAACTCAAAACTGCAATTGCCAAATATTTAGTCAATATTTCCATATTATATCCATTTCAAATTCAAATTTAAATATATTAATTTCACCATTCTTATAATAGCAAAATTCAAATATAACATATTTACGTTTTATTTAAAATAAAATTTTAATGCAAATACTCTGCCAAATTAAAAACAACTACTAATTCTATCATTTTTAGAATAATTTCATAAATGAAAGCTAATATTTTTCTGTAATTTTTCAGAAGTTTATTATTTTTAAGAATAATTGAAAGAACATAAGATTAATTCTATCAAATTATCAAAATGGAAATTCCACAAAATCTATGAGAGATTATAAATATCATTGATATCCATCTCTTGATATAACTCCAAACAAAAGAAAAGAATAGAATAGACAATCTAATTGCAATTAATTTTTAGCATATTCTAAATTATATTGTAGTTAAGCCATATTTTTTCATTATAAATGGTGATTTCTTGAAACAAAATCCCAAAATATAGGTATTGTGTTTTTCAACTTAACCGATTAGTTTTGTAATTGAATTTTTTATAATTTTTTTGAAGTTGTTATGTTAAAAATAATTTTTTCATTTGTCATATTTTTCTCTTTCAATTATTTTTCTTTTGCTTTTGAAATTGCTGAAATTTCCGAACATTCCCCCAAGGAAAAAACTGATGCAATGCTATTTGGAGATATTAAGTCCAAAGAGACTGGTGACCATATACCTTTTGTGCGATTGAGCGTTAAAGGCACTAAATTGGGTACTATAAGCGATAAAACGGGGCACTTCAAACTTCCTCATTTACCAATTGGCAAAAATATCATCATTATACAGGCTATTTCATACAAAACTACTGAAGTTGAAGTAATGATGAAGCAAGGCGAATCCACACAATTATTTGTAGATTTAGAAGATGATGTTCTTCTCTTGGACAGAGTAGTTGTTACCGGCACACGCACCAAGCATATTATAAAAGATGTTCCTGTGCGAACCGAAGTAATTTCCAAAATGGAAATCGACAACAAAAATGCATGCAATGTCTATCAGGCGCTTGAAGGAACGCCGGGTGTAAGAGTGGAAAATCAATGTCAATCTTGCAATTTCACTATGGTTAGAATGCAAGGATTGGGAGCGGAGCACACACAAGTTCTTATAAATGGGCAACCAATTTATTCTGGATTAGCTGGAGTTTATGGCTTACAGCAAATGAGCACTGTTGACATCGGACAAATTGAGGTAATAAAGGGTGCCGGATCTGCTCTTTACGGTAGTAGCGCAATTGCGGGAGCAATTAATATTGTTACCACCGAGCCATCGTTTGAACCAACCACGAATATCGATGTTCAATTTGGCAGATTTAATACAAATAAATATGAAATTTCTTCATCATTAAGAAATGAATCTGGCGATTTGGGTTTGAATATTTTTGCTCAGAAAATGAGCGATGATGCAGTTGATCAAACCGGCGAAGGCAATACTACCGATCAGGTATTCAACAATGACGGCATTTCCGATAGAGTTGCAACAGATATAACCAACGCTGGCTTTGGTGTTTTTGCTGACGGAGTATTATTTGATGATGATCAATTAATTGTAAGGGCAAAATCAATCTTTGAAAAGCGTCAAGGTGGCACTATGGTTGACGATTATTATAAGAATCCATTCACTGATGGCACCGAAAGTATATTTACCAACCGTTATGAAATTCAAATAAGTTATCAAAAATCAATTAACGATAATATTGGATTGAATTACTCTTTTTCTTCCATCAATCACAATCGTGAAGCAACCAATGACTCTTATTTGAATGACTATCTCGCTACTCATGACAACAAATATCCCGACATTAGAGAAATGCGTCCATATTTAGCAAGCGAAATCACTTATACTTCGACACTTACACTGAATTCCAAATTTTTTAATCACAATCTCCTGTTTGGTGTGCAGGCATTTCATACCGCACTCGAAGAATCCGGAATGTATGTCGTTGTTGATGATAAAAGTGATTATCTTGGAGAATCTTATAAATCTATTAGCAAGAAAAATGCAAAAGAATTTGGTATGTTTTTGCAGGATGAATGGAATGTCTTGCCTGAATTAACATTAGTGCCAGGCTTTAGAATTGACTATCACAATTCAGGCGAGCAATATAATACCAATAAACAAGTATTTACATCTATCGATTTCCCCGAAACCAATTTTGAAGAGACAACTATCAATCCTCGATTTGCCATCAAATACGAAGTTGATCCCGACTTCATTCTAAGATTCAATGCTGGAACCGGATTTAGAGCCCCTTATGGGTTTTCGGAAGATTTACATCTTTGTAGTGGCTCGCCACGAGTTTGGAAATCATCAGATTTGAAGCCCGAAACTTCATATAGCGTAAATTTATCTGCGGATTATTATCTTTCGAGTTACAGATTCAGTTTGAATATTTTCAGAACCGATCTCAAGAATAAAATTGGCTTTACTGAATCAGATGATAAAGTTTCATCACTTGGATATGACTATCAATGGAAGAATATTGATGATGCTTTTGTTCAGGGTATTGAATTTACTTTCATTGCAAATCTTGCAAGGAATTTGGATTTGGGTCTTGATTTCACTTATAATCATGGTGAATACAAGAATTCAAGAGTTGATTGGTTGGGCACAAAATATGAAGATATTAGTAAATATATTTCGAGATTTCCTGTTGTTACCGGTGATATTAAACTTGAGTATCGCCCTTCTGATTGGATTTTCACTTTCACAGGCAATTATCAGGGCAATATGTATATTGATTATTTCAGTAGTGATGAAACAGTTAATCAATCAAAAATAAAGGAAACAGATCCCTTTTTCTTGATTAATCTTCGCGCCTCAAAAGATATTAGTAATTTCAAAATTTATGCAGGTGTAAATAATCTCTTAAACTATATACAAGATGAAAAATATGTTGATGATGCCGCTTTTCTTTATGCTCCTGTCTATGGCACTGTTTACTATGCAGGTGTTAGTGTGATAATTCAACATTAAAAGCGCAAAAAATAACGTTCTATCGGTTGCAACAATTTTTGCATATAAATCGTCAGTTGAA
>JANJUO010000199.1 GCA_024710535.1 bacterium | reverse complement strand
TTTGTAAAATTTGTTGATTTTGGTATTTTTACAATAAATGAAGTACCAAGATTAAGTTTACTTTTGACTTCAATTGAGCCATTATGCTTTTTCATGAACTCTGAGCAAATAATCAAACCCAATCCTGTTCCCTTATTTTTTGAATTGCCTATAGTATGTGTGTTTATATCAATTCTAAATAGTTTGTCTAAATCAGCCGAACTCATTCCAATTCCACTATCTTTTACTTCAATTGTATTGTGATTTTCATCATCCCTCAAAATTAATTCAATTGAGCCTTTTTCAGGAGTGAATTTCACAGCATTTGTTAGCAAATTTCTAATAACAGTATTAATCATGTGAATATCTGCATTTATCACACAATTTGTTTTTGAGCAATTTATTTTTAAGCCTATTTCTTTAATTTCAGCTAAAGAGCGAACAAAAGCAATATTTTCGTTGCATAAATCATATAAATTAAATTCTGTTGGTTCAAATTTCAAACTACCGGTTTGAGTTCTTGACCATTCAAGAAGTTCGTTTAATAAATCTCTGAATTGAGAAGTACTTTTTCTTAATTTTTCAACTTGATTATGAATTTTATCTGATTGATTATTTTCTATAAAAAGGTGCATTAAATCAACTGAACCCATAATTGCAGTTAGAGGATTTTTTAAATCATGTGATATTATCGAAAAGAATTTATCCTTTGTTTTGTTTGCAGAGTCGAGTTCTTCATTCAAGTCAGATAATAATTGATTCTGTTGGCTAAATTTGAAATTTACCTCAACTAATTCATTATTCAGTGCTTCAAGTTCATAATTCTGTTGTGAGAGTTGAGTATTTTGCAAAGAAACCATCTGATTCACGTCTGAAAGTTGATTTATCAAAGTTTCGAGTTCGATATTTTGAGAAGAAATTGTATTATTGAGCTCAATTAATTCTTTATTATATTTTTCGGTGATTTCTTTTTCTTTTTGAAGATTTTGTTGCTCTTTATTATAATTATTGAGCAAATTTACAATTATGAAATATAAGATTATTACATTATAAACAACGGAAATAAGAATATCTGTAAACCGCTCAGTTTCATTATTAAACTTGAAAAATAATTCCGGAAAAAAGTAATGGATACTGATCAACAGAATTAAATTAGTTAAATATATAATTAATATATACTTGCGGAATTTTGCATCTGAAATCATAACCGAAACAGACATTGCCAAAAGCATCAGCATTGCATGATTTGAATTGTAACCGTCGTTAAAAAACCAAATTATTGTCAGAGATATGAATGAAATGGCGATGAATAGAAAAACATATTTTTTGTAATTCTCAACTTTTCTTAATTTTACAAGCATCAAAAAGAATAAAGCACTTGAAATTAATGAAACTATTGATATTACTGTATGCAAATTCGACAATAGGGCAGAGATACCACCAACAAATGTTAATAGACCACCATAAAATGTGGTCATTATGAATATTCTTCTCTGAAGCGGGATATTTTCGATTCCCGCTACTAACTTTTTATTGAAATACTCAAGAACTTTGTTCATTCTCACCTATTGTTTATTTGATCTATGCTCTTCCCAAGTTTGATTTTTCTTTCTGAAAATAAAAGAAACAGGAGTTCCCTCAAAATCGAAATGTTTTCTGAGAACTCGTTCGATAAATCTTTTGTAAGAATCGGGTATCAATTGTGGATGATTTGCAAAAAATGCAAAAACCGGTGGTTCGGTGCTAACTTGTGTTATATAATTTATTCTTAAATCATATCCGCGCACAGCTGGTGGAGGAGTTTTGTCCAATTCGGCAAGAAGCACTTCGTTCAATTCTGAGGTTTTAATTCTAAAGGAACGCTTTTCTTTGATAACTTTCGCCATTTCAATAACTTTTGTAATTCTTTGCTTGGTTATCGCTGAGATATAAGTTAGCGGCACCCAGCTAAATGTTTGCATTTCATCATAGAAATTTTTTGTGAATTGATCGGCAGTTTTTTCATCCTTCTCAACCAAATCCCATTTATTTACAGCAACTATAATACCTTTACGAGCATCATTTATTTGATTAATAATCTTTTTATCCTGATCTTCGAAGCCTCGAGTGGCATCAAGCATCACAACAGCAACATCGCATCTTTCGATTGCGCGAGAAGTTCTTAATGTTGAATACATTTCGATATTGTCACGAATCTGACTTTTCTTTCTTAAGCCAGCTGTATCTATCAAAACAATTTCTTCGCCATGAAAACGAACAATACTATCAATTGCATCGCGAGTAGTTCCCGGAATATCTGTTACAATCATTCTGTCTCGACCAAGCAAAGCATTAGTAAGAGAGGATTTTCCGGCATTTGGTCTGCCAACAACAGCAATCTTGAGTCTTATATCCTCTTCATCTGGATCGTAATCTTTAAGATTTTTTGTAACTTCATCCAAAAAATCTCCTGTGTTTTTGCCGTTAAGTGCAGAAACAGCAAAAGGTTCATCAAGCCCGAGTGAATAAAATTCATGAGCATAATTAATTTGCTCATTGTTATCGCATTTATTAACAACAAGAACAACATCCTTTTTGGAAGTTCTTAAAATTGAAGCTATATCATTATCGAATGGTGTAACGCCATCTCTACCGTCACATACGAAAATAATCGCATCGGCTTCGTCAATAGCAATCATTGCCTGCTCACGAATTGCACGTTCCATAGTATTCTCACTACCCGGAATAAATCCACCGGTATCAATGAGAATGAAGTGCTTACCATTCCAATCCGATTTGCCATAAAGACGATCTCTGGTAACTCCCGGTTCGGACTCAACAATGGCACTGCGTTCGCCAACTAATCTATTAAAAAGTGTAGATTTACCTACATTCGGTCTGCCAACAATTGCTACTAAATTCATAGTTTCTCAAAAAAATCACATAAACAATCTACAAAAATAGCAAAATTTGTTGAGACTAATGAATATTTTCTTCAAAAAAAAGATTAATCTTAAAATTCGTATAAGAGTTGAATTTGAAATGTATTATTCATTCTTTATTATATTGCTTGTACAAAATAAAACATCCTATGTATAGAAGTGTTTTTTATTCACTTTCCGAAGGTTTGAAACTTTCGGATGGTTTTTCGCTTTTTGCATAAAAAATTATCATATCAGCAAACTGAACGAAGTTAAAATTCCATATCAAAAAAAGAGGTAAATATTCTGTTGAAAAAAAATATTTACACATCAGAAATGGATATCTTTTCTACTAAGTAAATATATTTCCATTAGATTAGACATTCCTGTCTGATTTCCTTTAAGATCAATTCTACTTTTTCAACAGAATGTGTTAAGTTGAATAATCTAAAGTGATTTTAAAATTCTCAAAACGACTAAAATTGGCAAATAAAAAATATTTTAATCAAGTGTTTAGAATAATGAAAATTTTGCAACTTTTTTTACGTCTAATACGTAATTATAATTGTTGATTTTGCAGAAATGAAATTTTAGGTTGATATGAAGTATAAAATTCTAATAAGTGTAGGTCTTTTCTTGATTTTTGTAGATTTTGGATTTGCACAGAATGATATAAAAAAGGTGATGAATCTTAAAGAGTGCATTGAAATCGCCCTTCAAAAAAATTATGATATTCAAACTAATGATGCTCAAGTAGCCGCTGCCGGTGCTGGTTTAACAAGTGCTTTTGGGCAATATCTTCCCACAATGGGATTTGATATGAGTTACAATAAAACATTCAAAGACAATGTTAAATCCAATTATTCAATGGGTTTGGGCGCTAATTGGAAGATTTTTGACGGATTTGCAAGGGAAGCAAATTATGCAATGTCGCAGGAAAATCTGAATTCAATTTCTTATTATAACCGTTATTCTCTTGAGTATGTGAAATTAATAGTTATGCAGAGATATATCGATGTTGTCAGAAAAGTTCAAATTGTAAAGATAAGAAGAGAAAATTTGCAATTAGGAAAAAAAGAGCTCGAAAGAATTCAGGCAATGTATGAAGTTGGAACTGTTCCTATCACTGCTTTATACTCACAGGAAGCTGATTTAGGAAATCGTGAATTCGATTTGGTTTATTCTGAAAATGATTTAAATTTGGCAAAATCCAATCTTTTAACAGTAATGGGATTGAATCCTGTGTTGGAAATTGAGTTTACAGATGCAAGTTTGCCTACTGATGTAAACGAAAATGATATTGCACAATTCAGACAAGAAACAGGTAGCCTTCAACAGTCAATAAGCAAAGCTCTCAATAATAGATTTGATATTCAGGCGGCAGATGCTAATATAAATTCTTCAAAAGAAAACA
>JANJUO010000187.1 GCA_024710535.1 bacterium | reverse complement strand
AAGAAATAAACCAACTCCACATGAGAGTAAGGATGAAGCGTCACCAAGCACACCAGTCTGTCGAAGAAACTGGTATCAGGGTTATCGCTTTTCCTACCTTTGTAAAAAGCAATGTAATAAGAACCCACAGGGCACTCCTTTGTTATCTAAGACCAAAGGAATGCAGTAAGAAAAAAACACAGAATATAATAGAAACTAGAGAGTCCTGTGTTAGGACTCTCTAGTGCTAAAGCAGTTCAGCAAAGTTGCTTTGCTCTTGCAGACGTAACAGTGCTCCGAAGGTCACCACGATAGAATCTGTAACCTCTTCCACTAGTTCTTCGT
The DNA here is from genome assembly GCA_024710535.1 of bacterium. Taxonomy (GTDB): domain Bacteria; phylum Bacteroidota; class Ignavibacteria; order Kapaibacteriales; family UBA2268; genus JANJUO01. The sequence continues at coordinate 2,880 of JANJUO010000187.1, read as the reverse complement.
AAGTTCCAAGGAACGGAGTGATGTGGGTTTCCTGCATCTTTCCGTTGCGACTGTTGTGCGTGTTCCGGTGATGGATGTTGACACCCTCGTCCGTGTACTTCACCACCTTCTCGATCTTACAAACAGCTTCACCGACTGCGTTGGTTATAGCTAACCGGATGAAAGGGTTCTTGCGACCATATTCGAGGATGCTTCGTTTTTCCACACGGACATAGTAACCCTTCCCCCTGGAAAAGAAAGCAGAGTTAGCGATCGACTTGATGACGTCGGACACCAACTTTTCCTCTAATTGTACTCGGATTTTAATTTCTTCCACCGCTGAGAAATGTTCTACTGGCATGGTCTCTCCTTATGAGTTCTCACAATGTTGACATTTGGATAAAAGTATCAGAGGAGCGGTTTAAACCGCTCCTCTGTCATGTATTATACATGTAACTGATTAACCTAGCATTTCATCGAGTATCGCTGCCGACTCTTCACCGGCTGTGTTAGGTAGCTTGGTGAAAGATGTGTCGTCTCCGTTGACATCTTCCAGCACAGGAATATTCAGTGCTGGGAATCTCAACATGAAGTACAAATCTTCCTCAGAGATCACTGTAGGTAGTCGATGCTTACCTCGACGCACCGCGAGATACTTCTTACGTTTGTATGTGAACACATGAACGTAGATCTCAAGATCCAATTCCTGGTCAACTGTCTTACATCCATCGTAGTACCCTTTCTCGGCAATCTCGTTAACGAAATTATGCTCAGGGACACCATTACGGAGAAGTTGCTTTGCTTCTGTAGACAACTGGAAAGGTGTCATAAAGATCGTGTCACGAGCAGAGCAGAAGTTCCGCACACGACGAAGCATGTCTCGTTTATCAGACCCAGTAGGACCCTGTACACACCCAGTCGTGGGAAGCATGAACAGATAATCAACCATAAGCAGATGAATAGAGTACCCTTCTGCTTCCAACTCGATGAGCTTGTTCAGAAGCGTAGAGTATGTCCACTGCGATGGATCCACCCGAAGCATCTTCACCTTGAAACCGTTCACAGTCAAACGTTGCATGATATAATCACGCAAGTCTTCTGTCCGAAGGTTCACAAAGTCTTTCGGATTCACCGGCTGACCTTCATTAGCCTTCAGGTATTGGTAAAGGAACTGCAGGTTATTGGTGAGGTTATCTTCGAAAGAAATACGAAGCAGAAGAGGTTTCTTCCCCTGTGCGATTTCTTCCTGTTTCATGATCGGTTTGTTCAGCGTGGCAAACTGAGCAAACGCGCTCAGCGTAAACCCTGTCTTGTACTTATGCTGCAAGGCACCTACTCCGACAGTTTCACCACGCCTTGCACCACCTTGAGACATTCTGTTCATGCCTTGCCAGCCGAACTTGTAGACCCCAGTGTTGGAGTTCAAGTTCTTTACTTCATTGAACACGTGATCAAGCGACTCAGGATTTTCAAAATCTACCTCACCAACCACCGCTGGATCCTTCATGGAAGAAAGAATGTTGGTCAGCGGTTCGAGTTGAGTGATGGTGTTCTGGAGATAATCTGCGAAGTTACCGATTTTGGATCGGTTAAACCGCATGTCGTAATTAGCCTTAGCGAAAATCTCTGCAGCGAGATGTTCTTTGTAGAAGTTATTGAGCGTTTTGACCAGGTTGGTCACGATCCGCTTGTTTGTACCTTCGTCGTGATCCTGGGTCAAAGACTCACGGACCACATCACACAGCTTTGGGTCGTTTTCCAGAAGAATAGAAAACTGCGCGATCAAGTTCTGTTTAGGAATCGCCTCCTTCTCAGAGAGAAGAGTGTGACACACGTCCTTCATTCTACCCACTGGGGTGTTCGACATGAAGTTAGCTTCAGCGGTATCCGTCTTAATTGTTCCGAGAATGGTCTTAATCAGGTCATCATTCTCGAAGTTACCCAGCACACGCGTGCGATAGATAAGTGCGACGATCTTTGCAAGGATTGTTCTGCTGTCCACGGGAACCCCTTAATTCTTTCTTTGTCAGCTATCGGAACCAGAAGATCGCGTCTCGTTAGTAAATAGTACACTGTTACCCCTATAAAGAGGTAACAGTGTATAAGTTATGACTTTATCTGTAGTATCGAAGCCAGCACACCCAACGCCTTCTTGGCGCTGTAGACCATGGTGATGGCATTGAGTTGTTCGTCTTTTTCTGAAGGAGTCACGATGTGTTCCTTCCAAACCGAGAAGGCTCTGTCTAAATCTTCCTCATCGCTAAGGCCAGACAAATCCATCGTAATCACTCTGCTCTCTATCAGTGCAACGAGAGCAGGACCTTTCGGTCGGTGCTTCTTCTTTAAGAGAGAAGTAGCACGCACAAAATCGTACCACCTTACCAGATTGTCACAGGTGTCGTTTGGTTTACGAACATCTCTCAGTAACCAGTAGACCGGGATAGGTTCTTCGCCAGCGTTCAGATATCCGAGGATCTCGTCCTTAGCGTAGAAGTGAGATTTCCACATCTGACAGACAGACTCGTACTGTTTCGTCAGTTTGGTCGTACTTGGCTGCGCTGGAAAGTAAACCAAGGTGTAAGACACTTCTACAGGGGTGTCAGGACGCACCAGAAACTGTTTATACGGCCTAAACGACCCACCTGAGGGGAATGTATAGATATCGTTATTAGAGGGTTTAGCCGTTGATTTTACCTGACCTGGATCTAACAAAAAACTTTGCCCAAAAGTAGATCGATCCCTGATAGTTTTACTTTGTAAAGTTTGCTTAGGTGGGCTTTTCCGGGTGGTGTCTTTTGCGGCAGCTGAAACGCTATCTACCTTAGTGATAGGTTCTGAGATCTGTGCCATTTCATTGGACTTGGTACTACAACCACTGAACAAGACAAAAGCAAGCGCAAC
>JANJUO010000185.1 GCA_024710535.1 bacterium | reverse complement strand
TCCTTTAATAATTCACTAAGAAAATCTTTAAGCAAATCCTTATTTGGTTCCTCTCCAAAAATTTTTTTGAAACCAAAATCTGTAAATGGATTTACATATCTATCTTTGAAATCTTCCATAAATCACTCATTAATAATATTTGACTTCATAATTGTAAAATGAAATCTGGTATATTCACCCAAATTGCTTTCAAACCAAATATCACCGCCACATTTTTCAACGAAATCTTTTGTTAAAATAAGTCCTAAGCCAGTTCCAAGTTCGTTGTTTGTACCGGGACGAATTGCTCTTTTATCAATTTTAAAAATATCATCTTTTAAGTAATCATCAATTCCAACACCATTATCTTCAACCGTAATCAAATATAATCTTGAGTTATAATCTTTGCATCCAATCTTGATTAGTCCTCCATTATAAGTATATTTGATAGCATTAAAAATCAAATTATTTAGAATTGAAGTAAGCATATTTTCATCGGAATAAACATAAACATCTTTATCAATATTATTTTCGATTTTAATATTTTTCAAATCGGCATTTCTTTCAACAATCTTAATTATATCAGTTACAATATCGTGTAAATTGTAGTCGTTGTAGTAAAATCTGAAATTGCCACGCTGAATTCTTGACCAGTTAAGTAAGTTTTCTAAGAAACTATACAAATTCTCTGCCGATTCATATAATGCAGTTGTATATTCTTTGATTGTGCCAATTGTCATGTGTGAAAAATTTGTTGATAGCATTTTAAGTGTATCTAAAAAACCAGAAACAGGGCTTTTTAAATCATGTGCTATTATCGAAAAGAAAATATCTTTGCTGGAATTAAGTTTCACAAGGCGTGACTCTGATTCTTGCAATCTGTTGTAAAGTGAATTCAACTTTACTAATTGCTGAGAGATAATATTATTTGAATTGATCAAATCTGAATTTGCTTTTTTTAGGGAATTTTCTGCAATTTTCCTATCAGTTATATCATGAATAATTGAAAATAAAAGTTGCTTATCCTTAATTTTTATTGGAGAGGAATAAACCTCAACATCTCGTAATTCACCATTGCCTAATTTATGCACAAAATGAAAATAATTTCTCTCATATTGCTTTGCATGATCCATTTCAGCTTTGATTTCTTCTGTTGAAAGCACATTAATATCAGTAATTTTCATACTATTAAGTGCTTCATTTGGCAAACCGTAAAATTCTGTTGCCGCTTTGTTCGAATATAAAATTCTTCCATTATTAACGGGGTCAATGATGAGCATTATAGCGCTATGCTGCTCAAATAATTCTTTTAAAAAAAAGTGATTATCGCTCTCTACATTACCCGATTCCTTATTTTCCAATCCAAAATAACTATCCAGACCTAATTGATCAATGAATGATTTTTCTATGTTGTCGAAATTATTGTTATTTTCATTTTCCATTTGATTTTGTCCTATTATTATAATTCCAAATTAAGAAAATAAAATCTTATTATCAAGAAAAATCTGAAAAATTATTTAAACAATTTGATTATATCAACATTTATTTTTATGTAGTTAAGACTATTTGTGCATAGAATATTGGGAATTCCAAAATAAATTCGAGATATTTATTGAACTATATCAGATAAAAAAATCTTATTAGAAGATTTAGAAAGTTTTTTCTTGCATATATTATACATTATTGTTAATTTTAAATACAGATAATTTTGTCTGATTAAAAAAGTATGAGGATTTTATGGAATATCGTAAACTATGGATTATTTTAACTGCTGTAATCCTTGTTTCCTTTGGGGTTTTGCTTTACTTTGGAAATGAAATTTATAGGCAGGCACCACCAATACCTGAAAAAATTGTTGATACAGATGGCAATCTGATAGCTACAGGCGAAGATATTAAAGATGGTCAAAATGCTTGGCAATCAACAGGTGGTCAGCAACTTGGCTCTGTTTGGGGGCATGGCGCATATATTGCTCCGGACTGGAATGCTGATTGGCTTCATAGGGAAGCACTGAATATTTTGAATCAATGGTCTAATACAGAATTTAATACTGTATATGAAAAACTTGACAGCGAAAAGCAAGCAGTTTTAAAAGCACGACTCGTGAAAGAAATGCGTACAAATTTGTATGATGAAAGCTCGCAAACACTAACAATTTCTAAATTTCGTGCACAGGCATTTAAAGATTTGAGTGATTACTATCGAAAATTATTTATGAATGATCCAGAAATGCTTGAACTTAGAAAAGCTTATGCAATGAAGAATAATACGATAAAAGATGCAGACAGAATGGCTAAACTTAATGCGTTTTTCTTTTGGTCAACTTGGGCTACTGTTACTGAGCGTCCAGGCGAGGAAATTACATACACAAACAATTGGCCCCCCGAAGAACTTGTTGAAAACAAACCGGCTGGTCATTTGCTATTATGGACAGGATTTAGTGTGATAATGCTGATTGCTGGTATTGGCGGTATGATTTTTATCGTTGCCGCAACAAAAGAAGATAAAGTAGGATCGTATCCGGTAATTAATCCAATGAAGGGACTTGCTTTAACTCCATCAATGAGGGCAATTCTCAAATATTTCTGGGTGGTAGTTCTGTTGATTGTTTTGCAAATTATAACTGGTATTGTTACAGCTCACTATGGTGTGGAAGGGCAGGAACTTTATACAATTCCGATAGCAGATTTTCTGCCGTATAGCTTAACAAGAACTTGGCATATTCAACTGGGAATCTTTTGGATAGCAACTTCATGGCTTGCAACTGGTATGTTTATTGCACCGGCAATTTCAGGTTATGAACCAAAATTCCAAAGATTCGGTGTTAATTTCTTGTTTGGTGCATTGCTTATTATCGTTCTTGGTTCGATGGCTGGTCAATGGGCAGGTATTATGCAAAAAATGGGATATAGCACAAATTTCTGGTTTGGTCATCAAGGTTATGAATACGTTGATTTGGGTAGATTTTGGCAAGCATTTTTGTTTGTTGGTTTATTAATTTGGCTTGTTTTGATGTTCAGACCATTAATGCCGGCATTAAAAAAAGCAGATGAAAACAAAACTTTACTTATATTATTTGCTATATCTATAATTGCAATTGCAGCATTTTATGGTGCCGGATTAATGTGGGGACAACGCACACATCTTGCAATTGCTGAATACTGGAGATGGTGGGTGGTTCATCTTTGGGTGGAAGGATTTTTTGAAGTATTTGCCACAGTTGTAATTGCTTTCTTATTTGTAAGATTGGGTTTATTGAAAATCAAAACTGCAACTGTTGCCGCATTAAGTTCAACAATCGTTTTTCTATCAGGTGGTATAATTGGAACATTCCACCACTTATATTTCTCCGGTACACCAACAGTAGTTCTTGCATTAGGAGCTTCTTTTAGTGCACTCGAAGTAGTACCTTTGGTATTAATGGGATTTGAAGCATATAATAATATGAAATTAAGCAAAGAAACCGACTGGCTGGCTAAATATAAATGGGCAATTTACAGTTTTGTTGCAGTGGCGTTCTGGAATTTAGTAGGTGCGGGAATATTTGGATTTTTGATTAATCCTCCAATCGCATTGTACTTTATGCAAGGCTTGAATACTACTCCTTTACATGGACATACTGCATTATTTGGCGTATATGGAATGCTTGGAATAGGCTTGATTTTATTTGTTCTTCGTGCAATGGATACAGAAATTGAATGGAACGAAAAACTTTTGAGTTACTCTTTCTGGGGAATCAATATCGGTTTGGCATTAATGGCTCTATTGAGTTTGCTACCTGTTGGATTAATGCAAACAATAGCAAGTGTTAATCATGGTTTATGGTACGCACGTTCTGCAGAATTTATGCAAACTGATACTATAGCATTTTTCAAATGGATGAGAGTTTTTGGTGATACTATCTTTGCAATCGGAGCAATCGGCTTTGCATATTTTGTATTGACTTTAAAAATCAGATTCAATAAATAATTTTCATTCTACTTCTCAAAAAAAATCCATTATCTTTTTGGGATAATGGATTTTTGATTTTATAATTTCGAAAATTATTTTCCAAAAGTTCCTTTTTTATCAGGATAAGGCGGAGCTGGAGGCAACTGACGTTTTGGATTTGTTTTGAGGAGTTTGTTGATTTCCTCAACACCGCGAATTAATTGCTCGTCTATTCCTTCGTATTCTTTTGCAGGATGATTGTCCACTTCAATATCTGGAACCATTCCAACATCTTCAAGTATCCAAGTGCCGTCTGCACCAAAATTTGCAACTTCAGGACGATTTACCGAACTGCCATCCAAAAGTGGAAGCGAACCGTAAATACCAACAACTCCACCCCAAGAACGCTTGCCAATAACTGGTCCCAGCCCGAGAGTTTTGAATTGATATGGGAATAAATCTCCATCAGACATTGATTGCTCATTAATCAAGCAAACCATTGGACCTGTCATAACTGCATCTGGGTTTGTCATAATAGCTTCTTGATTTCTTGCCACTTTTGCAACAACTAATTCTCTGCGAAGGCGTTCGATAATCATAGGCGAAACATTGCCACCACCATTATAACGATCATCAATTATCAAACCTTCCTTACGCAATTGTGGATAGAATTGCTTAACAAACCAATTCAAACCATTCGAAGGCATCATATCAGGAACATGAATATAGCCAATTTTTCCATTTGTCATAGAATCTACTTTGCGTCTGTTGTTTTCCACCCAATCGAAATATCTTAAATCGGCTTCGTTGTCAATTGTTTTGATATTAATAGTACGACTTCCTTGCAAACTTGGACTTGAGTTAATTGTTAATTCAACATATTTATTTGCTTTATTAATTAAGTATTGGTATGGATTTGTTTTTGGATTAAGAGAAATACCATCAATTGCTAAAATATAATCTCCAGCTTTAATGTTCA
>JANJUO010000145.1 GCA_024710535.1 bacterium | reverse complement strand
AAGAAATTACTTCAACTGTAGAAATCAGAAAAGTATTCAGAATCAGTAAATCGGGAAATATTGCCGGTTGTTATGTTCTAAGTGGAAAAATCACAAGAAATGACAAAATCAGAGTTATGAGAAACGGTTTCAAAGTTTTTGAAGGCGAATTATCAACTTTGAAACGTAACAAAGACGACGTTCGTGAAGTTGAGCAAGGATACGAATGTGGTATTGGCATTAATAACTTTAATGATATCGAAGAAGGTGATATTATTGAAGGATTCAAAATTAATGAAATTAAACGTAAACTTAAATAATAAGGTGTTTGGATGTCTTTAAGAGCGGAAAAAGTTGCAAGTGTTATCAAAAGGTGTGTTTCTCAGCCGATTTCAACAATGGCTTTGGAAATGTCTGCAGGATTAGCTACTGTTACTGCTGTTAGGGTCTCCCCTGATTTGCATTATGCGAAAATTTATATGAGTTTATACGCAAATAAGATTGGTCCCGGCGAATTCTTGCAAAAGATTGAAGAAAGGCAATATGAATTAAAAAAAATATTGTCTAAAGAATTGCAAACAAGATTTATGCCGGAACTAAAATTTTTTCTTGATGATACTCTTGACCAAATTGATAGTATTCAGAAGTTATTAGATAATGTAAAAAAAGCTGATGATGATTTAAAGAAATTGTCAGGTGCTAATCAAGATGCTGATTGATAATAAAATAAATATCATTGATGATGTATTTCTGAAGAGTATTCAATCTAATGGTGCAATATTTTTAATAGATAAATCTTTAAGTTGGACCTCATTTGATGTTGTTGCCAAAATGCGCAATATTATCAAAATGAAAAAAATTGGTCATGCCGGAACTTTAGATCCGCTTGCAAGTGGTTTGCTAATTGTTTGTACGGGAAAATTTACAAAAACTATAAATACTTTTCAAGAACAGAAAAAAGTTTATACCGGTGAAATCAAACTTGGTGCAACTACAAAAACTGATGATAGCGAGGCAGATGAAGAAAATATTTGCGAAGTCAATATAAATATTGATGATATTCTGAATGCTAAACAAAATTTCATAGGCAGTATTACACAAATTCCCCCAAAATTCTCAGCCAGAAAAATCAATGGACAAAGACAATATGTTCTTGCCAGAAAAAATATTGAATTCGAGGCAAATCCAACCCAAGTTGAAGTTTATTCCTTTGAAATTATTAATTATGATTCTAATGTAATTAGTTTTAGAATTGAATGCTCCAAAGGTACATACATTAGAGCAATTGCAAGAGATTTGGGGCAGATTTTGGGCTGTGGTGCATATTTAAAATCATTAAGGCGTACATCAATTGGTGATTATAACGTTGAAAATGCTTTAACCATTAATCAATTAATCGAAATTATCCAAAAAAATGAAAATATTTGATTCTTTTGAAAATGTTGAATACAACAGAGATTCAGTTCTAACAGTTGGCACTTTTGATGGTGTACATTTGGGACATCAATCAATTATTAATGAATTACTTGCCGTTGCCAAAAAGGAAGGTTTACGACCTGTTTTGATTACGCTACATCCTCATCCACAAGCTGTTTTGAGAACAGATAGAGAACCATCGAAATTGCTCACTTCAATAAAAGAAAGGTTGGTTTTATTCGAAAAATTCGGATTGGAAAACATATTTATAATTCCATTTTCATATCAATTTTCATTGACAACACCAGAATCATTTATTCGAAATTATTTATTCGAAAAAGTTGGATTCAAGAAAATTCTCATTGGTTATGACCATCTTTTCGGTAAAAATCGTGAAGGGAATTGCGATTTATTAAACAAATTATCTATCGAACTTGACTTCGAAGTAAAAAAGCTATCCCCTTTTAGCGATGGAGATATTATTATTTCAAGTACAAAAATTAGAAATTCCATTCACAATTCTGAAATTGGAATTGCAAACGAAATGCTTGGTTATGATTATTTTCTTCAAGGAAAAGTTATGCATGGTCAAGGCAGAGCCGCCACATTGGGCTACCCTACTGCAAATATATTTCCTGAAGATAAATACAAATTAATGCCGGGTAATGGTGTTTATTTGGTTAGTTCTGAGATAAATGGTATATCATATTTTGGTATGGCTAATGTTGGATTGCGTCCAACTTTAACTGAAGATACAACTCCAACTCTTGAAGTGAATTATTTCGATTTGGATATGGATTTGTATGATAAATATTTAACTGTTTCTTTTCATCATTTTATTAGAAAAGAAGTAAAATTTGCGGGTATTGATAAATTGGTTGAGCAAATTGGCAAAGATAAGACAGAATGCTTAAGATTGATTAGTAACTTGTAAATTTATTTTCGGAGGGGAAATGCGTTTATTTGCAAGAATATTTTGTTTTTTTTTAATTTCATATATTCTTATATCAAAAGAGAATACAACAATTGTTATTTCTTTTGATGGTTTTAGATGGGACTATTTAAACCGAAATCTCACTCCAAAACTCGACTCCATTTCCAAAGAAGGTATTCGTGCTTTATCATTGAAACCTGTTTATCCCAGCTCTACTTTTCCAAATCATATTTCGATTATGACAGGATTAAATCCAGAAAATCATGGTATAATTGCCAATAATTTTGTTGACTTAAATACATTCGAGAAGTTTAATATCGCAACTGTTAGCGTAAGAGAATCCAAATGGTATAATGGTGAATTTATTTGGGAAACTGCAAATAGAAATGGTATAATTACTGCTTGTTATTTTTGGCCCGGCTCTGAGATTACTATTGACTATAGGCGTCCTACCTATTTTGAGAAGTATGAACATAATCGTGATTACAAAGCTCGCATAGATGGAGTTATTAATTGGCTAAAACTCCCAGATTCACTCAAACCAAAATTTATTTCTTTGTATTTTGATGAAACTGATTCCAAGGGACATAAATATGGAGTAGATTCCTACGAAATAAAGCGAAGTTTGAAATTGCTTGATTCTTTGATTATATATTTAGATTCACAACTTAATGTAATAAATCAAAAAGATAATACTAATTTGATTATTTTATCTGATCATGGGATGACAGATTTGATTGAAAATCCTGAAATTGATTTGAGCCAAATGATTGATCTTTCCAAGATTTATATCAATAATTTAACTTCTTACGCTTTTATTCAGGCACAAATTGGAAAAGTAGATAGTATTTTCAATATTTTAAAATCTAAAGAAAAAAATTTCAAAGTTTACAAAAAAAATCAAATTCCGGAGCGGTTCAATCTTGCCGGACATCCTTTTGTGAGTAATATTTTTTTGATTGCTGAATTAGGATATTTTTTTGTCAACGAAAAGCAAGAATATATCCATAAAGCAAATCATGGTTATGATAATGAATATATGGATATGCATGGAATTTTTATTGCAAAAGGTCCAGATTTCAAAAAGGGTTTTAAATGCTCCACTTTATACAATATTGATATATATCCCCTATTATGCAAATTGCTCAATATTAGCCCAAAAAAAAATATTGATGGCAAAATTGAAAGAATTGATTTTATTTTGAAAGGTGAATAAAAAATGAAAAAATGTGTACTTTTGATAATCTTATTAATTCTTGGAATAAATTCTACTTATTCTCAAAATAAATATCCATTTAATACAAATAAATTGATTGATTCTGCATTAAATTTGATGAATTTGAGATATTCTGATTTCTGGATTCCACCCGATGTGGTCGAAGATGATATTCATAGATTGCAAATCGTGAAAAGATGCTTCGAAAAACCTTTTTTAACTGTGGATTTTGTGGAGTCGTATTCTAAATCTTTGATTGGAATGGAACCAGAATTTATGGACAAATTAATTACTAAGATTATCGCAGATTTGGAACTTTCTCAATTCAAGTTGTTCAAATATGATGATAATTATCCCATTAATTACATCAATAATCATTTGAACACAAAAATTGATTCGCTTGCTGGATTTATTGCAAGTTTGGTAATTAGAGATTATGTTCCAGTATTAATTCAAACTGCTACAATTCTCGAAAGCGATGTATTGTATAGAGATGATTCTCGGTCAAATACCTTATTTAAATATGCTGATTCGCTTATATTTTTCGATAATTTTTCCGAAGAAGTCAATGTTTTCGAACACAAACAAAAAGAGCTTGCTTTTTTTGATAAATCAAAAGATTTCTTTACTCATTTGAATATCATCGAAAGCACCAAATTATATGAAATGGGGGTTTCGCTTTACAAAGAAGTATATTCCAAAATCAAAGATAATCTAAACATAAATAAAATGTTGATGGATAGCATAAAATCTATCGTGATTGAAACTGATTATGGTAAAATTGCTATTGGTGGCAAGGAAGATAATATTTATAAAGGAAATTTTATTTTCATTTTGGATATTGGTGGCAATGATACATATATTTTGCCTGATTACAAAAAAGATGAGGCAAAGTTTTATCCGGTTAGATTAATCATTGATTTCGATGGAAATGATAATTATATTGGAGGGGATTATTCAATTGCAGGCTCTTATAAAAGTATTAATATCGTTTTTGATTTGAATGGTGACGATAAATATAATGGTGGAAATGTTTCATTGGGCGGATCCATTCTTGGATTTGCAGTTTTGCACGATTTTAATGGCAATGATTATTATAAAAGTAGAAATCTATCTCAGGGCGCAGGCGCTTATGGTATTGGTTTGCTGATTGATAAAAATGGTGATGATATTTATAATTGTCAAACTTTATCGCAAGGTTTTGGCTTCGTAAGAGGTTTTGGAGCATTAGCAGATGCAGAAGGAAATGACTCATATTTCTCCACAAGTACAATTGCAGACAATATCAGATCGGATGACCGCAAACTAAGTTTTTGTCAAGGTTCGGCTATGGGCTATAGACCTGTTGCATCCGGTGGCATTGGAATTTTGGCTGATGGCAGTGGCAATGATGTTTATATTTCTGATATGTATGGTCAAGGAAGCTCATATTGGTTTGGTATTGGCGGGCTTTATGACCAAAATGGTGATGATACTTATATCGCAAATCAATATGCTCAAGGTGCGGGAGTTCATTATTCATTTGGTTCATTGAGCGATCTGAATGGCAATGATAATTATATTTCAAAATCTGTTTCTCAAGGTAGCGGTCATGATTTTGCATTTGGTGTACTATTCGATTTGAATGGAAATGATAAATATGTTGCCGAAGAATTATCAATGGGTGCCGGCAATGCAAATGGTTTATCTCTGCTTTTTGATAGAGCAGGAGACGATACTTATTCAGTCAAAAATCTAAAAAATACGCTCGGATACTCTGATTTTAGACGAAACTGGAGTATGCTTGGAACATTTATTGACGGCTCAGGTAATGATAATTATTCAGAAAATAAATGGAATAATTTCCAATATTCAAAATCCTATC
>JANJUO010000116.1 GCA_024710535.1 bacterium | reverse complement strand
AATGTTCTGGGTAACCGAACATTAGGGGTGATGATGACCGGTATGGGGCATGATGGTAGCGATGCATTTAATAAATTGCATAAAAAAGGTAGCTATATAATTGTTCAGGATCCCGATACTTGCGTGGTTGCCGGAATGGTTCGCTCAGTTATAGATTTGAACATTGCAAATGAAATTGTTTCATTACATGATATTCCTTCGGCAATTAATTCAATTTTTGGCGTTAGATAATTTATAACTATATAAATATATTAGCAATTATATTTATTTAACTGCCGAATTTTCCATTCAAACCGTAAAGCAATAGGAATTGAACATAATTGAATTTACAAGTAATAAATAAAAAAAACGCTGAAACATTAATAATTTCAGCGTTTGTTCTTTTTTGTCGGGGTAGAGGGATTCGAACCCCCGACCCCCTGGTCCCAAACCAGGTGCGCTAGCCGGACTGCGCTATACCCCGTAAAAGAATAGAATACAAAATTACGAACTTTTTTTGATATACAAAAATAATTTTTTTGATATTAACAATTTTACAACTTTTTTTTTCAAAATACGTCAAAACATATTGATAAGTTGTACAAAAAATGTTTGTCTGTAGATGTTTAGATTTGAAAATATAATTTTCCTATATGGTTTGGCATTGATTCCATTGCTGATAATAGTTTATATATTATCAAGAAATTGGAGAAGACGAAGATTAAATTCAATTGGCGATATTGAATTGGTAAACAAATTGGTAAATGATGCTTCGAATGTGAAGCCCTTGCTTAAATTTATATTGCTGATTTTGGGTTTTTCGGCTTTGATTATCGCGATTGCAAATCCGCAAATCGGCTCAAAGTTGGAAGAGGTAAAGCGAGAAGGTGTTGAAATTATGCTTGCAGTTGATGCTTCCAACAGTATGCTTTCCGAAGATATTAAGCCCAGCAGAATAGAGCGAACAAAGCAATCTATCTCTAAATTGATAGATAAACTCGAAAATGATAAAATTGGTATTGTTATTTTTGCCGGAAAATCTTTCCTGCAATTGCCTTTAACAACTGATTATTCTGCCGCAAAATTAATGGCATCAACGCTAAGTCCCGAATTAGTTTCCACTCAGGGAACTGCAATAGGTTCAGCCATTGAATTATGTTTGGAATCTTTTTCCGAATCAGATAAAAGAAATAGGACAATTATATTATTGACCGATGGCGAAAATCATGAAGATGATGCTCTTGCCGCCGCAGAAAAAGCAAAAGAAAAGGGTATAACAATTCATAGTGTTGGTATGGGATCTGTTGACGGTGGACCAATTCCAATAATGCAAAACAACGTAAGAATGGGCTTCCGCAAAGATAATGAGGGCAACATAATTATGACAAAATTAAATGCTTCTGCTTTGGAACAAATTGCATCCGAAACAAGCGGAAAATTTATTCGAGCAAGTTCAACTGAATTAGATTTATCTGAATTGATAACAGAATTATCACAAATGGACAAAACCGAATTTGAATCTAAAGTATTTACTGATTTCGACAGTAAATTCCAAATATTTTTGATTCTGGCATTATTTTTTATAACATTAGAATTTATTTTAAGTGATAGAAGAAATAAGATTTTAACTTATTTCAATAAATTAATGGGAGGAAAAGTATGAAATTTTTCTTAAATGCATTGATTTTGATTATATTGCTTACCGGCTTTGTATCTTTGTTTTCCAAAGAGTCAAAACCTTTAATAAGAGAAGGAAACGAACTTTATAAAAATAAAAAATTTAATGAAGCGGAAATAAAATACAGAAAAGCATTGGAAATTGATAAATCGCATCGATCTGTTTTTAATTTGGGTGATGCTCTTTATAAGCAGGGAAATTATACAGAAGCGGCTGATAAATTCAATGAGGTTCTGAGCAAAGATACTGATGAATCCACAAAGTCTGCGGCTTTTCATAATCTTGGAAATTCTCTTCTTATGCAAAAAAAATACGAAGAAAGTATTTCTGCATTCAAAAATGCTTTGAAAAATAATCCAAAAGACGAAAAATCAAGATATAATCTGGAATATGCAAGAAGAATGTTGCAAATTCAGCAACAGCAACAACAGCAAAACAAAAATGATAAAAATCAAGATCAACAACAGAATCAACAGCAGCAACAGAATCAGAATCAGCAAAATCAAGATCAAAACAAGCAGAATCAAAATCAGCAAAATCAGCAGAACCAAGATCAGAACAATAAAGAAAAGCAAAATGATCAACAGCAACAAAACGGACAAAATCAAGACAACGAAAAAAATGATAAATTTGGAAATAAACAATCTGAACAATATAAAAAACCGGACATTTCGAAAGAAGATGCAGAGAGAATTCTAAAGGCGCTTCAGAACGAAGAAAAAAATGTACAGAAAAAAGTCAGAAAGCAGAAAGGCACACCGGTAAAAATTGAGAAGAATTGGTAGGATTAATTTATAAAGTTAGAATTAATCGGAGTTACAAGGAATGAATAAATCTTTTAAGTGGTTAGTATTTTTAATTTTCAGTATTTGTGTAAATTTAATTGCTCAAGATTTCGAGGCAACCATCAGCAAAAATCCAATTACGGTTGGAGAGCGTTTTCAGGTTTCCTTTACACTGAAAAATCTTGAAGGCTCAAATTTCAAAGCACCTGATTTCAAAGGATTCACTGTATTGAGCGGTCCTTCGCAAGGGCAAAATGTTCAGATAATTAATGGCAGGCGCTCGAGTTCTGTTTCGTTTACCTATATTTTATCTGCGGATAAAATGGGCGAATTCACAATTAATTCAGCAACAATTGCTGTTGAGGGCAACCCATTAAAATCGAATACAATCAAGGTTAAAGTTCTTCCCGAAAGCGATGCCCAAAAGCAGCAAAGACAGCAGGATGAGCAGCAAGATAAAGACTTATCCGAGCAAGCAAAGCAAATACTTCAAAAAAATATCTTTGTAAAATTGAATGTATCAAAAAAAGATGTTTATCGAGGCGAGCAAATAACTGCTACATATAAGATTTATGTGAATCCGGAATTGAATTTATTGCAGATGAATCCGTCAAAAGTACCTTCTTTCGAAGGATTTTGGGCACAGGAACTACAATCCGAAAAATTAAGTTGGAGCAGAGAAATTATTGACGGCGTGGCTTATAACTCAGCAATGATTAAACAAGTTGTTCTTTTCCCACAAAAAAGTGGCAAGCTCACTGTTGAGCCTTATGAATTTGATTTTATTGTAAGATTGAAGGTGCAAGGAAGAAGAAATCAGCGAAATGACCCATTTGGTGGATTATTTGACGATTTTTTCAGTTCTTCATATAAAGATTTCAACTATAAATCAAAAAGTGAAACTGCTGTAATTAATGTAAAAGAACTCCCTTCGAATACTCCTGAATCGTTCAATGGAGCTGTTGGAGAGTTCTCATTGGATGCTTGGCTTGACAAACAAAAAACAAAAACAGGTGAGCCGATTTCCTTGAATGTAAAAATTTCTGGAAGAGGAAATCTGAAATTAATTGAACCGTTAAACTTGAATTTTCCTCCTGGATTTGAAATTTATGACCCTAAAATAATCGACAATACAATGGTTACTGCAGGTGGGGTTTCGGGTAATAAAATGTTTGAATATTTGATAATTCCAAGAAATCCCGGTAATTTCAAAATTGAGCCAGTGATTTTTTCATATTTCGACTTGAGCAAAAAAGAATATATCACTTTAACCTCTAAAGAATTCAATGTATTTGTTGAAAAAGGTAGCGGAAACGAAGCCGCTGTTGTTAGCGGAGTTCGCAAAGAAGATATTCAA
>JANJUO010000072.1 GCA_024710535.1 bacterium | reverse complement strand
ACTAAGCAGGTTTATTATGTACGAAAATGAAATTAATGAAGTTGTAAAAGCAACTTTTGAAAGATTGGTTAAAATGTATCACAATCCCGAGAAATCTCTATTGATAATTCCTAAATATCATCATAAAGAATTAAGAATAAGCGAGCAGGAAGCAAGATTTGCTTTAATTTTGGAATTAGAAAAGCAAGGAATTTTCTATTTCTCTGTTGAAACTCCAACAGATTATGCATATTCAGACTTTAGTACTGATTCTCCACAAGTTTATGAAAGAGCAACGGGTAAAGGAATGTCCGGACAGCATGATGTAAGTATTTATGAACCAGAAAAAATAGACAAAATTATCAATATAGAATTCAAGAGCCATCAACCAGTGCAAAAAAGCATCACAAAGGATATTCTGAAATTATACTTTGAAGAAGCAGAAGGAGTTTGGGTACACTTATTGCAACATTCGGACAGTGGCACATTGTCTGCTTTAGTAAGTAAATTGAATGAAGCAATTGAATATGCAAAGATATACCCTATGACAAAACCTAAATCCACTAATCTAAAATTTTATATAATAATTCTGGAAAAAGATGATTCTAATAGTAGCAAACCGAGTAGATGTTTGCATTGCACAATTGATGCGTCCATAGAAAACATAAATATCAATGAATTAATAGAATTAAAGTTATCAAATAGTTCATTAAATTCAGATCCATTAAGAAGAAAACTGGCAAAATTAGCAAAAAACTATGCTCAGAAATATAATTATGCAATCAGCTATTCTTCTGATTCTGCAGTAATATATGAAGATATCGCACATAATTTTGAAAAAGAATCTTTTGAAGAAATAAAAGCAGATAAAGATTATTCAGAACGCTTAGAAAAACCCCACACTAAAGTTACTAAAGCAAAAGAAATGCAATCTTCAAATAGTTCGGATGCACTATTGATGAACATTTTCTGCCATCCAAAAATTAAAGTATGGAAAGGAATTGCACAACTTTTTGGTTTGCAACAAATAACAAAAGTTGAATTTGGTCATAAAGCAAAGTTGATGCTTAACGGAGTTCAAGAACCAACTCCAACAGAAATTGATATGGTTTTGAATGATGAAATATTGTGTGAATCAAAATTAACAGAAAGTGATTTTACTTCAAAAGATGTGAATCATGTTATGAAATATGATTATTTCAACAACATTTTTGATGCAGATAGACTAAGTAAAAGCGATAATAAATTCAATAATTATCAACTAATTAGAAATATTATTGCAGCTCACGTTGAAAAGAAGCGATTTGTTTTGATTTGCCACAAAGATAGAGTAGACCTGGTGAAAGAATTTGAAAATACAGTAGTTTGCATTAAGGACATTAACTTGCGACAAAGATGCAGTATAATTTATTGGCAAGACATAGCAAAAGTTGTAGGAGAAAATTTAAAAACGTTTTTGCAAGAAAAATATGGCTTGTAAAAGATGACTTCGATTAGCTATATTGGTTGTTGATTTTCCCCAGACATCCATTTTTTCCCAAATAAGTAAAACCCTTCCGAAGGTTTCAATTCCTTCGGAAGGGTATAATTTTTGATGATTTGTGAGATGTGGCAATTATTAAACAAACATCGGATGTCTTAAATTTAAAAAAAAGTCCCTCGTCCCATTTTGCGTCCCTCGCCCCTTCTTATAAGATGTCTTAAATATGCTTATAAAAGTCGCCAGAATTGTTTAGAATTGCCATTAATTCTGATTTTAATTTTGGAAACTCATAAGTAATAATATCTTCAACAATTTGCAAATCTATACCATCGTAATCATGAGTAATTCTATTTCTTATGGAATATGCTTCTTTAATCGGAAGTAATTACCTGATTTCAATCGATTGAATTTTATTAAGTTTTTCACCAATTTGTAGCATATTGAACAAAATGGAATTTTTGCCGGCAAAATCAAGTAATGCATTAAAAGTACTCTCGTATCTTTGTGTTAATAATTCTACTTCATCCAACATTTGAAGAACAAATTCTAATTTTGCCTTATCGCTATTATTCAACATAATAAACTTCCGATAAGATGTATTTTGCAGATACATTTCCAAGAGATTGCTTTTGCACCAAGTCTGCATTGATTCCTAGGTAATCCGAAATGATTTTCTGTATATCGTCTATTCGCTTAACTGCATTGAATCCTATATACTTAGCTCTGAATTCGTTATTAATGTCATATAAAATATCAATGTCGCTATTAATATTTTCCTCACCACGAACATAAGAGCCAAACACTCCCTTTACTTGAAATCCATCAGCAGATAAATGCTCTTTAATTTCCTTTATTTTATTTAATAAGTTTTCGTTCATAACCAATTCAAAAGAAAGTTGAAAATCTCTCAATAAAACGAAATTTTTTATGAAATATTATAATAACAATTATTTTGAAATTCATATATTTTCCCATTGATACAATTTCCCCAGACATCCGATGTTTTCTCAAAATATGATGTCTCTGATTTGTGAGATGTGGCAATTATTAAACAAACATCGGATGTCTTAAATTCCTCGTTTGCTCATTTCGATATGAAGCTAAAGCTTCTACGGTTATTGAGCTTGTCGAAATACAATGAGCGTTTCGCACCGTTCGTTGAGTAGCGAAGCGTATCGAAACGAACAAACTGAGTAGCACAAAGTGCGTATCGAAGGCAACTTTCTGCTCATTTTCAATTTATTATGTTATTATTGTAACATATTTATAAAATTAATTTAATTTAATTTTGATTTTATGATACAATTTCATAATTTAGTGATGTCGATAATAAACAAAGGACAGGTTTTATGAAATTCGTTAAACTTAGTATTTTTATTATTTTTTCAGCCTTTTTTGCTATGATTGCCGAAGAAAATGCCGGAAGAATTAATTTTGGAATTGGCTATAATATTAATTTTCATCAGGCGGATTTTAGGAAAATTGGCGAGATTCCGAATTGCTGTCCAAAGTTCGAAAATGGCTCAGGTAGCGGTTTGAATTTTCAATTTTCTTATGATATGCCGATTTCCGGCTCATCTTTTTTGAGTTTTGGGTTGGATTACGTTGATATTTCTGGAAATTTATCTCATGATGAATCAGTTGATTTTGGTTTGAATGGAGCAAGAGTGCCGGGTATTATTAATTATTCGCTTGATGGAACGATACCTTCTGCCGGATTTTTTATTCAAGCAAAATTGAATTTATTTAGTGGGCTTTATTTCGATTTTGGTCCAAGAATCGGCTATTTGCTCTCAGGCGATTTCACTCAAATTGAAAAAATTATCGAGCCAAGTACAGGTATTTCATATTCTGACGGAACTAATTCTCGAAACAATTATGATGGCGAAATCCCTAATCTGAACAGTTTGCAATTGGGAGTACTTGCCGGTATTTCTTATGATTTTTTCTTGGATAATAGTAGAAAATTTATCCTAACTCCAAATATTAGAATGAATTATTCATTTTCGAATATTTCTAATGATGTAACTTGGAAGGCACATTTTGCAAGTGCATCAATTGGATTCAAATATCATTTCTTTGAGCCAAAAATAATCAAAATACCGGAAATTAAAATGCCTGAACCGCCTAAAATCGACACTCCAAGCATCGCAATCAAGCCGCCTATTGTCAGAAAAGATACTGTTGTTCCGAAGATTTTACCGAAAATTAAGGTTGATATTACTCATTCAGGCTTGGATAGAGAAGGCAACGAAATTCCAAATTTGAAATTATTCAAATTCGAGGAGTTTTTGTCCTCCAACGTTCAGCCACTACTATCATATATTTTCTTTGATAATAATTCTGCGGAATTCGTAAAAAGATTGAAAATTATCAATGAAAATGAGGCAAATAATTGGTCTTTGAAGAATCTGAAGAATTTTGATGCTTTGGAAACTTATACAGAAATTCTCAATATTATTGCAACAAGAATGAAGGCACTTCCAAACGCAAATATCACATTAGTTGGCTGTAATAGCGATTTTGAGGCAGAGAAGTCAAATCTTGATTTATCCAAAAATAGAGCCGAAAAAATCAAAGAATATCTGACGCAAATTTGGAAAATTAATCCAAATCGCATCAAAACCATTGCCAGAAATTTACCTGAAAAGCCGAGCAATATCTCTATTAGCGATGGAATTGAGGAGAATCGAAGAGTGGAAATTGTCTCTGATAATGATGAAATTTTGGAGCCGATTATTTCCTACGATACTCTGAGGGACGCAAACCCACCAACTGCAAGATTCAAAATTAATATTCAGGCAGATTTGAAAAAGTGGAAACTCACAATTGCAAACAAAGGAAAAGCAATTAAGACTTTCCAAGGCAAAAGTGATTATCAAAAAATTATTGATTGGCAAATCTCAAAAGATTTGATTAAATCGCCGGATATTTGGACGGATCTCACTTATTTTATTGAAGTTGAGGATACTAATGGGCAGAATTTTATTTCGCAAATTACGCCTCTGCCGGTGGAGGTTGAAACAATTCAAACCAAGCAAGCCGAAAATAAAAGTGATAAAACCAAAGATAAATATAGTTTGATACTGTTTGATTTTAACTCTTCGGAATTGACCAAAGCAAATAAAAAAATTGCGGATTTAATTAAATCGAGAATTAATCCTGAATCGGAAATTTCTATTTTTGGATATGCCGATAGAACCGGCTTAGATAGAAGAAATGAGCAACTTGCAAAAGAGCGTGGCGATGTAACAGCTGTTGCAATCGAGCGAAAGGACTCAAAAATTTATCCTGTTGGCTCAAAAACATTGATTTATGACAACGATTTGCCGGAAGGCAGATTCTACTCTCGAACTGTGTCGATTATTGTTGAAACACCAATTAATAATAAATAAGGGAAAAATTATGAAAAAATTATTATTAATTTCGATGATGTGTTTGATTTTTGAATTGAATGCACAAAATTTTACAGATATAAATCCTTTTCCAATGCATCAGCAAGATTTGATAGTAACGCCACAATTTGGCGATATTAATGCAGATGGATGGCTTGATGTTCTGGCAAATCGTGAATTATATATCAATCAAAAAAATGGATCTTTCAAGCAATATTTTATTAAACCAATTGCTTTAACGCCATATTTTCAAGGATCTATCAATACTGTTTTGGGGGACTTCAACAATGATGGTTTGCCTGATATACTTGCAAGTTTTAAGATGACGGATAATAAAAATTATACAAAAATTTACAGAAATACAGGTAGAGATTCATCTGGATTTTGGATATTTGAAGATATTAATGCAAATATTAAGGGCATTATCAATACCGGATTTGCTAAGTCATTGCAATCTGGGGATTACGATAACGATGGCGACCTTGACATTTTGATTTTGGGAAATTCGTTGGATCTCACCGAAACAACTCCACATTCAGATATTTATAGGAATGATAATGGCAATTTTACTGCAATAAAAGCAGGATTTCACCAACTTAGAGATGGAACAGCATCATTTGTAGATTTGGAAAATGATGGAGATTTGGATGTAATTGTAACAGGAAATGCAACCGAACTTTATGCAAGTAGCCCATATACAAGAGTTTATATTAATAATGACGGAAAATTTACCGACAGTGGTCTTAATTTGTTGAATTTAGAAGAAAGCACTGTTACTTGGGCTGATTACGATATGGATGGAAAAAGTGATATTTTTATTCAAGGAAGGGAATCTTTCACACCAAAATCCGGACTTTATCATAACGATGGAAATTTGAAATTCACATTAAAAACAGATAAATTTTTATCAAGATATTGGGGGGATGCAAGTTGGGGCGATTTGGATAATGATGGCGATTTGGATTTATTAACATCGGGCGAACCATTAGGAGCAAAAGCTTATATTTATAAAAACAATAATAGCAATTTTGAAATTTGGGATTCAATACCGAGTGGCAGAATTACTGCAACATCATTTGGCGATTATGATAATGACGGCGATTTGGATATTCTTTATGCTTCGTTTATGTCTGATTTGAGTAATAGCGTTGTATTTACAATTTTCCGAAATGAATTAATTATAAAAAATCAAGATCCAAAAGTGCCTCTGAATCTGAAATCTGCTGTAAATGGCAAAAATGTTTCATTAACATGGGACAAATCCTCTGATAATGAAACAGCTGCAAACGGTTTGACATATAATATATATGTTGGGAATGGGTTGAATAAAATCGGAGTCGTAACGCCTCATTCAAATTTAGCAAATGGCAAACGCGTTTTGGCAGAATATGGGAATTGTCAACAAAATTTATCCCGATTAATCAAAGGATTACCCGATGGAGTGTATTATTGGAGCGTGCAGGCGGTTGATAATTGTTTGGAGGGCTCGGTATTTGCTCCAGAGCAAACATTTACAATAGGAAATCCGGCACCGATTGATACATTAAAATTAATTGCCCCAAATGGTGGTGAAATATATAAACCAAACGATGCGATTACAATTAAATGGGATGGACTATATGCAAATGAATCCATTGTTGTAGAATTTTCTTCAGATAATGGAAATAATTGGCAAGTATTAACAAATAATGGAGTTAACAAGCAATATAATTGGATTGCTCCTGATATTCAAAGTACAAAATGCCTTGCAAAAGTATCCACTTCTGCAAAATTATTGCCACAAATTATACAAAGATTCAATGGACTGCCGGCATCTGTTCGAACTGTGCGCTATTCTAATGACGGAAAATCACTTTTGAGTTATTCGCTTGATTCAAATTTTAGAATTTGGGATATCAAAACAGGTAGCGAAGTTGCCAAATTCCGCAATTATACTCCACCATCCAATCCTTGGTCGGGTTATTACGGTTCTTATGCAGATTTTTCGATAGATAATTCTAAAATAATTACAGTTGAACAATATACTCCAAGCGCATTTATTACGGTTTGGAATAGCAATGCCAGTCAATCAATCTATGAATTAAACATAGCAAATGACCAATATTATGTATTAGCAACTCTTTCGCCTGACAATCGTTTTCTTGCAGTTGCTAATGCAACAAATTTGGAAATTTATGATATTAACAATCCATCTGTACATGATAAATACAAGTCAATTAAATTTGCAGAATATGCTTACGCCAAAGATATTGCATATAGTTACAACGGAAAATTTATTGGTATTGCCGCTTATGACAGCAATTTTGTGTTGATTGACACAGATAGTTGGTCTGTTGTTCATAAATTTAAAATGGGTCATTGGATAAGTTCTATCGATTTCAATCATACGGATACACAGGTTCTGATTGCAGATTATGAGGGGAATTTGATAATTTGGGATATAATGAAGCACGATATTGTTGAAAAATTCAAAGTGGATATTTACATAAACGATGCTTCATATTCGCAAGACGATAGTAAAGCAATATTTTCTAATCATATTGATAAAGCAGGAATTTTTGATTTCAAAGCGAAAAAAATGCTCTGTGATTTGAAAGATAATAGCGTAATTTTTGGCGCAAGAATGTCGCCTGATATGCAGTATGCAGTTACAACAGATTCAATAATCAAAATATGGCAACTTAATCCAATATCAGCACTTAGCGATGTTTCCGATGCAAATTGGACAATACTAAAAGATACAAAAATACCATTTATCGAACTTGCAATTGATAATATTGAAGGAGCTATAAATGAAATTATTGAAGTACCGATACGATTAAAAAATGCAACAAATCTAAGCGGTTCAGGCATAACATCAATCAAAACAACTATTAAATTTAATGGGAATGTACTTTATCCGGTCAAATCCACAGAAATGGGAACACTTAGCGGAAATCTTCGCCATATTTACATAAATTTACCAATCACTCCATCGAGCGACAACATTCTGGCAAAATTGAATTTTGAAATATTGCTCGGCGATGCCGAATCAACCATGATTTCTTTTGAAAATTCTGAAGCAATTGGCGGAACTGCATTATTTTCTGAAACTTCCGGTATGGTTACCATCACAAATATTTGCAAAGACGGTGGCATTAGATTGGTAAAATCAAGCAATAATAATGCAAAAATACAAATTGGTCCTATTCCTGCCACAGATTACTTGAACATAATTTCAGATAAAAACATTTTTGAAAATGAAAATGAAGCAATTATCATTTATGATCAATTAGGCAATATCGTCCACAAATTCTCAGCCCAGGACATCATTCAATTTGACAACAATACAAACAAAGCAAATATAAGTCATTTATTATCAGGACTTTACTTTATTAGAATCCAAAACAATTATTATAAATTTATTAAAATTTAAATAATTAAACCCTTCCGAAGGGAAAATGTTTCAACAGACATCCGATGTTTTGTAAAAATATAATGTATCTGATTTGAGATATGTGGCAATTATAGAATAAACATCGGATGTCTTAAATTCCTTGATTGCTCATTTCGATACGATGCTACGCATCACTCAATGAGCGGTTAGTGCCGTTCGTTGAGTAGCGAAGCGTATCGAAACGAACATACTGAGTAGCACGAAGTACGTATCGAAGGCAACAAAATATAATTAGTTGCATTTTGAGAAAATATTGGGAAGAGAATTGCGTTAAAAGAACTTGATTAGAATTAAAAGACTTGTTGGTAAATTGAAAAAGTCATTAAGAATGTAGAAGGAAAATATGGAGAATAGCAAAACTTCAGAAATAATTATCTATAGAACTCCAGAAGGGAAAGTTAGTGTTGATGTAATTTACAATGCAGAAACATTTTGGCTAACACAGAAAGCAATGGCTATGCTGTTTGGTGTTGGTGTACCAGCAATTAGTAAGCATATAAAAAATATTTTTAATGAAGGCGAACTAAAAGAAAATACGACTATTTCCAAAATGGAAACAGTCGTTAAAAGAGGATTTAGAGGCGAGGTTACAGAAGTTATTGATTATTATAACCTTGATATGATTATTGCAGTCGGGTATCGCGTAAATAGTTATAATGCAACACAGTTCAGAATTTGGGCTACTCAAACTCTCAAGGAATTTATAATTAAAGGATTTGTTCTTGATGACGAAAGGTTAAAACAAGGGCGTAAATTTGGCAAAGACTATTTTGATGAATTGCTTGAGCGTATTCGCGAAATACGTGCAAGTGAACGCAGATTTTATCAGAAGATCACCGATATTTATTCTTTATCTGTTGATTATGATAAAGAGGCTCAAATCACAAAAGATTTTTTTGCAACTGTCCAAAACAAATTGCATTGGGCAATAACAGGCGAAACAGCGGCAGAAATCATTTACAAAAATGCTGATTCAAATAAAATATTTATGGGATTGACAAATTGGAAAAATGCTCCGGAAGGAAAAATTCTAAAGTCAGATGTAACGATTGCAAAAAATTATTTGAATGAAAAGCATATAAGAGAACTAAACCGAATTGTTTCCGCTTTTTTAGACCTGGCAGAAAACAGAGCAGAACGTAATATAATTATGAAAATGCAAGATTGGATTTCTTTTATGAATCAATTTCTTGAATTTGCGAACTATCCTATTTTAGAAAACAAAGGGAAAGTTAGTGCCTTCGAAGCAAAAATCAAGGCAGAAACTGAATTTGAAAAGTATCGTTTAATTCAAGACAAAAACTATATCTCAGATTTTGATAAGGAAATAAAAAGATTAGAAGGTAAAGTATAATAAAAAAGTTCACAACGTACTTACATTCTCGAATCGTCTTTGAAAATAGCTTATATTTTGAGAATATAGCAAAGTGTATTACATCTAATTTGAAAAATAGAATGTTCCCCATTTAATTTTGCTCATTTCGATACGATGCTACGCATCACTCAATGAGCGGATTGCACCGTTGACTGAGTAGCACGAAGTGCGTATCGAAGACAACTTTCTGCTCATTTCGATACGAAGCAAAAGCTTCTACTCAATGAGCGTTTCGTACCGTTGACTGAGTAGCACGAAGTGCGTATCGAAGGCAATTTTCTGCTCATTTCGATACGAAGCAAAAGCTTCTACTCAATGAGCGATAACCGTACTTGTAATATTCCAGATGTCCGACATTTGCCATCCAAAATTGCTGATAATTGTGTAAATTCAAAGAGAAGTG
>JANJUO010000631.1 GCA_024710535.1 bacterium | reverse complement strand
GATGTTGTTAAATCTGATATTATTTTATAGAAAATACTTATGACCAAACTACTTTTCAAATCCGGTATTAGATATTTGTATAGGAATCCTTGGCAAAGTATTTTGTCTATTGTTGGAATTGCTTTGGGTGTTGCAATCGTTGTTGCAATTGATCTATCAAATGAAAGTAGTGCAAAGGCATTCGATCTTTCTATGGAAAGTATTTCCGGTAGTGCTACTCATAATATTAAAGGTACTACCAATTTGCCTGATTCTATATTCAGAATTGTTCGTAAAGATCTGAATATTTCGAAGTCTGCACCCGTAATCGAAAAGTTAGTAGTTAGCGAAAGTATTCCTAAAATCACATTTACTTTACTTGGTATTGATCCTATTTCTGAAGCTCATTTCAGACCTTATCTTGCTAATAGCAAATCTTTGGGTGTTGGCATTGATGCTTTTATTACTACAAAAAATGCAGTTATGATTACAAAAAATACTGCCGCTAAATTGAAATTGAATGTTGGCGATTCTTTAAAGATAAGAATGGATGGCGATTTGCATTCGCTTTATATTATAACTGTTTTGACTACCAATGATAAAAATAGTTCTCGTGCTTTAGATAATATTATTGTATGCGATATTGGAAATGCACAAAATATATGTAGAATGAATGATAGATTAACTCATATTGATCTAATTATAAATGATAATGATGCAGAAAAATTGTCTAAGCAACTTCCCAAAAGTGTAAGGATTGGCAAAACAAGTTTCAGGACTAAAACCGCAGAGCAAATTACTGATGCTTTCAAGACTAATTTACTTGCTATGAGTCTTCTTGCTTTGATTGTCGGTATGTTTCTTATATTCAACACTATGACTTTTGCTGTTGTACAGCGAAGGAGATATATTGGATTGATAAGGGCTATTGGTGTAACTCGTAGGGAAGTATTCACATTGATTATTGGTGAAGCTCTATTGATTGGTTTTATTGGAACAATTCTTGGTTTGATTCTCGGCTATTATATGGGTATTGGTTTGGTTGCATTGGTTACTAATACAATCAATGATATGTATTTCGTTTTGTCTGTGAAAGATGTTGAAATGAGTTCTATCAGTATTATAAAAGGTTTTTTTCTTGGAATAATTGCAACGATTGTATCCGCATTGAAGCCCGCTTATGAGGCAACTGTTTCTCCTCCAACTGTATCTCTTAACCGCTCTCATCTCGAAAGTAATTTAAGAAAGAAAATTCCTATTATGAATATTTATGGTATTATTTCTATTGCTGTCGGCGTTGTTATTCTTCTCATCGATTCAAAGAGTATATATGTAAGTTATCTTGGCATTGTTCCATTGATTGTTGGCTTCACTTTATTTACTCCCGCTGTAATTGTAATTGCTGTTAATATTCTTACAATTCCTATGAGTAAAGCTTTTGGTACGATGGGCAAGATGGCAACTCGTGGGGTTAGTTCTCATATTAGTAGGACTACTATTGCAATTGCGGCTTTGAGTATTTCTGTTGCTTCCGCTGTTGGTGTCGGCACAATGGTTGAGAGTTTTCGTACTACCGTTATTGATTGGCTTACTTACAGATTACGTGCAGATGTTTATGTTTCTGTACCAACTAATATTGCAAGATGGAACGATGGTGTTTTTAGTCCTGAAATTGCTGAGGAAGTTAGAAAATTTCCTGAAACTGATAGAATGAATCTTTATAGAGAATTTCAAATTACAAGTAATGATAAAATAATTCATATTCTTGCGGCAAAAGTTCAAGGTTTTTCTTATGAAAAGTTCACCGAAAGATATTTAAATGAAAAGGAATTATGGAAAAAGTTTTATTCTGAAGATGTAGTTTTGGTTTCTGAGAGTTACGCTTATAATACCGGTCAGAAAGTTAATGATTTTATGACAATACCTACTGATTTTGGTGATAAAAAGTTCAAGATTATTGGAATATATCGTGATTATAGTTCGGATATTGGTTTGGTTATGTTATCAACTGATATATTTCATAAATACTTCAATGATAGAATGTTATCTGGCTTTGGGGTATTTGCAAAACCGGGTACGGATATAGAAAAATTAATTCAAAAAATTAATTTATTAGCTAAGCCAAACCAAAAATTAGTTATTCGATCAAACAAAATGCTTCTTGAAAGTTCGATAGAAGTTTTCGACCGCACATTTTTGATTACAAATGTCTTGCAATTACTTGCAATAGGCATTTCATTCATTGGAATACTGAGTTCACTAATGGCGTTGCAGTTAGAAAGAAGTAGAGAGCTTGGAGTATTGCGTGCAAATGGCTTAACTCCCGGTCAGTTATGGAAATTAGTAACAATTCAAACCGGATTAATGGGTATAATAGCCGGAATAATGTCTATTCCATTGGGAAATATCATTGCATATATACTAATTTTCGTTATAAATAGGCGATCATTCGGTTGGTCAATAGATTTTTTCATTATTCCGGAAATGCTATTACAAGCATTACTAATATCATTAGTTGCCGCATTATTAGCAGGAATTTATCCAGCTTATAAAATGTCTCGAACGTCTCCGGCATTAGCATTACGACAGGAATAATCGCTGTTTTCAATCTTATCCATTATTTTAAGAGTGATATCATCGCCTATAAAATAGCCGTCTGCAGTTAGTTTGATGAAACCATTTTCGATTGTCATAAAATTATTTTGAATGAATAGAACGAAAAGTTCTTTGCATATATGCAAAATGTCTATTCCGAATTCATTTTTGAATGTGTTTACATCCAAACCTTGTGCCCGAAGTGTGAGAAAGACTCTTTCAAATAATCGAATTTCTTCGGTTAATTGCTCGGTGTATTCTATTGGTCTTAGATTTGATTTTATTGATTTATTATACTTTGATAATGAACTGAAATTTTTGTACCTTACATCATCAATTACTCCAACTGCTGATGGACCGAATGCAAAGAATTCCGAAGAGTTCCAATATTTACAATTATGCCGTGAGAATTGTCCCGGAAGGCAATAATTTGATACTTCATACTGATTGAAACCTGCCAAACCGAGCATTTCTGTAGTAATATTATAAAAGTCTGCATCCAAATCAGAGTTGTTTTTTGCAATTTTTCCTTTTTTATAACTATTAAACAATGGGGTATTCTCTTCATATATTAAACTATATGCCGAAATATGATTAGGCTGTAAGGAAATTGCCTGTGCTAATGAAAATTTCCAATTATCGAATGATTGATTTGGAAGAGAGAATATCAAATCTATGCTTATATTATCGAAACCTGTCTTTCTTGCTAAATTATATGCTTTATATACTTCATCAACTGAATGTATTCTTTCCAAAAACTTTAATTCTGCCGGTATAAATGATTGTACACCAAAACTAATTCTGTTTGCTCCAAGAGATTTGTAATTTTTCAAGTATGCAATATCTGTTGTTCCCGGATTGCATTCGATTGTTATTTCTGCATTTTCTATTATTTCGAATTTATCGTAGATTTTTGCAAATATTTTTTCCATTAATTGCGGTGTTAATAATGATGGCGTGCCTCCACCTAAATAGATTGTATCAATTTTTGGTTTGCTCGGCAAATTAATTGTTTGCAAATCAATTTCAATCAATAATGATTCCACAAAAATTTCTATTAATGAAAGATTCTCCAATGAATAGAAGTCGCAATAGAAACATTTATGTACGCAAAATGGGAAATGTATGTATAAACCGTATATCATTTTTAATAATTCCAAAATTAAATATACAAAAATCCAAAAAAAATATTTAATTTTGCAAATGTTTAAAAAAAAAATTTGAATTATGAATAAAAAATTTGAAAATTTTATAATTAAATATAAATATTTGATAATTTCAAT
>JANJUO010000599.1 GCA_024710535.1 bacterium | reverse complement strand
GAAGGAAAATTCAAAATTCCGCAATATATTGCCGGTGGTGTAGGCGTTACAATAATTGGATTTAGTATTTATGCAATGAGCGTTGCCGGAATTAGCAAAGAATTTTTTCAAGCATTATCGCTTGGGGCTTCTGCAATCTATTTTCCACTAAAAATGAAGAAAAATTATAATATTTTAGTTGGAGAAAATGGATTTATTTTTCGTGAAATTATATTTCTTTGGGAAGAAATCGAGTTAATTGAATGGGATAGAGACATCAAACAAAAATTATGGGCTTTGAGAATTTTGAAAATAGGCGAGAGCTCACATATTAAAATATATGTAAATCGCGAATATAAAGAAATATTCGACAAAGAATTAAGAGAAAAAATAGCAGATAAAGTTAAATATTATTAGAATTAAATGAAAAAGAAACCAATTAAATATGCCGAACTTGATATTGAATCTATTGGATTTGAAGGAGTTGCGGTTTCGAGATTAGAAGATAAAGTACACTTTGTTAAAGGTGCCGTTCCGGGCGATAAAGTGATTGCTCGCGTGCTAAAAAGCAAATCACGTTTTGCTGAATGTAGAGTTGAGCAAATTATAGAAAAATCCGAGCATCGTATTGAGCCGGAATGTATATATTTTGGAAATTGCGGTGGCTGTACTTGGCAGATGCTCAATTATAGTGAGCAGGTGAAATGGAAACGTCAGAATGTTATTGATAGTTTTGAGAGAATTGGCAAGGTGGAAGTGCCTGTTTATCATCCAACTGCAACTTCCGATATGATTTTTAATTACCGAAACAAAATGGATTTTTCCTTTGGTGCATTGCGCTGGTTTACAAGCGAGGAAGTGAATAGCGATGATGTTTTCGAGAAAAAAGAGCTGTTTCTTGGATTGCACGCTCCCGGTAGATTTGATAAAATTGTAGATATTTCACTTTGTTTGATTCAAAATGCAACTGCAAACACAATCTTTAAATTAATCAAAAACAAAGCAATTGCCACTGAAATGAAGGCATATCATCCATATAATCGCGAGGGATTTCTGCGTGGTTTGGTGATTCGTCATTCTGTAAAGAAAAATGAATTTATGCTTATGCTTATCACAAACGAAGTTCAATCTGAAAATGAAGAGGCATTTTTGAATTGGTTTGCAAATGATTTGCAAAAAATTGAGCCGAAAATTACTAATCTGATTCATGCTTTGAATACTGCACCAAATGATGCAAACATTGATAGCATAAAAATTTTGAATGGTCCCGGATATATCACTGAAAATATTCTTGGAGTGGATTTTAGGATCTCTCCCCTATCATTTTTCCAGACAAATTCTTATCAATTGGATAAATTTATCGGAAAAATTGCTGAGTATGCCGAAATCAAAAGTGATGATATTGTTTGGGATTTGTATTGTGGCACCGGCTCGATTACTCTTCCAATTGCCCAAAAATCAAAGAAAATTTATGGCTTTGAATTGGCAGAAAGTTCAGTTTTGGATGCAAAAAGCAATGCTGAATTGAATAAAATAAACAATGCTGAATTTTACGCTGTTGACTTGCATACAAAAGCAATTCCCGATTTGTTGAATTCTATCGAAAAGCCGGATTGCATAATTATTGATCCGCCACGCTCAGGAATTCATAAAAATTTGTTGAATGTAATTTTGGAAATTGCTCCCGAAAAATTGGTGTATGTCAGTTGCAATCCTGCAACTCAGGCACGAGATTGTGAGATTCTTGCAGAAAAATATGATATTCTGGAAATCCAAACATTCGATATGTTTCCGCAAACTTATCACATTGAATCGATAGCAAAGATGCGAAAGAAAGCCCAATTGTGAAGTGTTTGATTATCATATTGTTGAATTTTGCTTTCATTACTATCAAATGTCAGATAATATTCGATGATTTTCATTATACCAAAGTCGAAATTCCAAGCGAGAATGATAGTGTTATAAATTCAATTTTTGGGTATAATTATTGGAAAACCGAAACAGATTCAACACGATTAAAAGCATGGTATAGATGGAATATTGGCGAACCGGATCTCGGTAAAAATGCCAATATTCTTCCTACCAAAGATGGAATTGCATTAAAAATGCAAAAAGGATTTTCAGATTTTGCAAAAAGTCCATTAATGCATTCTTCTTTTGCGGCAAAGCATGGATTATTTCTTACGCGAATCAAGTTTTCGGCATTTAATGAACAAGATTTGCTAACTCAGGCATTTTGGCTATTTTCACCGGTATCCTATTCTTTTGATTATAATGGACAACGGCTTATTTATACGAGTGAAATTGATTTTGAATTTAATAATTGGTGGATAAAAAAGTTTGAGCCAACTATGGCAGTTGGATCAAATATGCACTTTTATTTATTCAATAACACAAAATATTTCGAAATAAATTTTTTTGATAAAGAAAATAAAATCAAAGATGTGAATTTCGGTAATAAATACAAAATGCAAAATATTTTCTACGATCAATGGTTTATTGCAGTTTTTTCGATAGATACAATCAATAATATCACCAAATTCTGGCTTGAATCAGATTATGATAATTTCGAAAATTGCAAATGCTTTCTTGGAAATTCAATTAGCAAAGTTGATGAATTCAAGCCATTTGACATCAAAAATTACCAGCCGGATTATAAAATGCTGACAGTTTATTCTTTGCACCCGCAAACAAAAATTTCTCAAGATATGCAAATGGAAATCGATTGGTATTTATATTCTCAAAATATTGATTTATCAGTCGATTCAGTCAAAAAAATCATCCGAAATTTTAGGACGGCAAACATTTCAAAAGTGAATACCACAAATCTTGACTTTTATATTCATAATGAAAATGATAAAACTGTTTATTCATTCATTGAAGGAACAGATAAAGCTTATTCTTCTATTGAAAATACTTGGAAAATCAATCATAGCAACAAGAAATTTACTCATTATGCTTCAAAATTCAAATACAGATTGCATCGCAAAGAAAATGGATGGCAAAATTTTGTAAATATTTATTCAAATAAGTTCACTTTCAAACCAACTTGCATCTATGATTCTCTTGAATTAGTTATGGAATTGAAAGATCAATGGCGTGAAATTTACAAAAATCAAACAAAAACTATCCCAATAATTTGTGATTCTGAATATGAAAATCCGGAAACTCAAATCTCAGATTTTGCTTATCATTCATTTTCAAATACAATGATGTTTGATTATTCCATTGCTGAGAAATCTAATATTATAATCGATTTATATGATATTAATGGATTGAAAATCGAAAATTTATTAGATGTATCAGCAGAAAAGGGCTTCTACAATTTTGAAAAAAAGATGACAGAACTTGCTAATGGAATGTATGTTGTTCGGATTAATATCAATTCAAAGATTATTGTAAGAAAATTTATGTCATTTAGGAATTAACAAATTTTGTAGATTGCTTTTGCGGTAGTATATTTGTATTT
>JANJUO010000594.1 GCA_024710535.1 bacterium | reverse complement strand
GGTTTTGGATTGAATTTATATTTAACAGTAGAGTGGTTTTTGGGATTGACATATTTATCTAATAGACCTCTTGCATTGTTTGGAGTAGCACTAATTATTGTTGGCGTTCAATTTATTTCAACAGGTTTATTGGGTGAAATGCTTACAAAAAATCAGATTCTAAAAACAAAAAACACTTACAATATTAAGGATAGATTATGAAAATTAAAATATATACCCTTGTAATATTTGGATTAATGTTGAATTTATCAGATGCATATACGCAAATATTCAAACATTCTTCAATTTCTTATGGAATTGTGACTTCAAGAATTTTGGGTGATAATCGAGCAAATCTTAGTATTTTGCCTCCACCTGAAGCAACAGAAGCAATTATTGGTGGAAGTATGGGAGTTTATCATCCGGGAATGGAACTAAGATTTACAGGTTCTATAGATGAAGAAGATAAATTTAGAATCCCAATTTCAATTGGTTATGACTTTTTTTATGGAAGAGAATTTATAAGTGAAGGTCCAAATATTGTTAATTATTTTTTGCATGATGTTGATATTCTTAGCGTAAATTCCGGCTTACATTACGTTTTTGCAGAAATTCCTGAAGCAGGAGCAAAAATTTATGCTGGTTTGGAACTTAAAATGAATATGCTTAACAATGTAACATTTCGACATGAAGTTGATTATGTTTTATTGAATGATATGGATACAACGCGATCATTTTCAAAAGGTAGCACAACAAGATTTGGTGCCCAAGCAAAAATTGGTATTGATGGACAAATCAGAAAGAAATTTTATATTAATACAGGATTTAATTTTGGTTGGATGAATATTTTAGGGAAAGATGATAAACGCGGTGAATTATTTACGCCAACGAGATTGAACGAAATGATAGAGTCGGATGTGTTTTTATTCCAAATATTTATTTTACTGCAATATAAATTTAATTAAAAAATGGAAATTAAATCAAATTGTCGATATTTTAACGGCATGGTGCCATGCTATTTTCATAAAATTGAAAATGTACACTGTGATACTTGCAATCACTTTTCAGAAATTACGGAAAATATACTAATTATTAAATTAGGTGCTATTGGCGATGTGATCCGTACCACACCAATTTTACATAAAATATGGAAATTGCATCCTAACGCAAGAGTGTGGTGGCTCACTTATTCCCCTGAAATAATCCCATCGAGAGTTGATAGAGTTCTTGAATTTACAGCAGAATCTATCGTTACCCTTCAAAATATTGATTTCAATATTGCCATTAATCTTGATAAAGATATTCAGGCATGTGCCTTGCTCTCAACTGTAAATTCTGAAAAAAAATACGGTTTTATTCTGAAAAATGGATTGCCCTCACCTATTGATGAAAATGCAGTTCCTAAATATCTTACAGGTATTTTTGATGATTTGAATAAAGCAAATGAATTATCTTATTTGCAAGAAATCTTCAATATTTGTGGCTGGGAATTCGATGGTGAAGAGTATATTTTAGAAAAGAAAACTTCTTTTAATTGGGAAATCCCGAATCAAAATAAAAAAATAATTGCATTGAATACCGGTTGTGGTGCAAGATGGATTTCAAGATTATGGTCTGATGAAAATTGGCTTGAATTGATAAAAAAATTGCAAAATAATGGATACTTTCCGCTACTTGTTGGTGGTAAGCAGGAAGATGAGAAAAATAAATTATATGCAGAAAAAACCGGTGCTTTGTATCTTGGGCATTTTGATTTAAATAAATTTATTTCGTTGATTGACCAAACAGACCTTGTAGTTTCTGCTGTAACAATGGGTATGCATATTGCTATTGGTTTGAAAAAGCCGCTTGTTTTGATGAATAACATATTCAATCCAGCCGAGTTTGAACTATACGGAAGAGGCGAAATTATAATGCCCGAAAAAGAATGCAAGTGCTTTTTTAGTCCAAAATGCAAAAATGACGAATATTTTTGCATGGAATCACTTTCGACTGATTCAATATTTGGTGCAATTGAAAGATGCATTAAATAAATTGAAACTTTTTTAGATTTGAACATGTATCCTGAAATTTTATTAAATTCAGGATTTTTTTTGTTTTAATTTTAAAGAAAAATTTAGTAAATTAATTTTTTAAAATCGTCAAATATTTATAGAAAAAATATGAATGAAATTGTTAATAATCCTGAAAATAATCCTGAAATCAGATTGAACGAATTAAGAAATTTAATCAACAAATATGACAGAGCATATTATGTTGATGCAGAATCGCTTGTATCAGATTATGAATATGATATGCTTTTTAAAGAATTAGAAGCATTAGAAAAGGAATATCCTCATTTGATTAGCAAGGACTCCCCTACTCAACGCGTTGGTGGAGAGCCAATCAAGAGTTTTTCTCAAATTACTCATGCAAAGCCAATGTTATCGCTTGCAAATACTTATTCTCGCGAAGAAGTGGATGATTTTGATAGCAAAGTAAGAAAAAGTTTGGTGAATGAAGAATTTAATTATTGTTCAGAGCTTAAAATTGATGGTATTGCCTGCAGTTTGATATATAAAAATTGCGAATTAGAATTTGCCGCTACTCGCGGTGATGGCTTTGTTGGTGATGATATTACACACAATATCAGAACTATAAGGAATATACCTCTAAAAGTTGAGCCAATAATGATTAATGGAAAATTAATGAAAGATTTTGAGGTACGTGGCGAAGTTTTTATGTATGAAAAAGATTTTTTGGCAATTAATCAATTAAGAGAAGAATCTGGAGAAAAAACCTACTCTAATCCTCGAAATACTGCCGCAGGAACACTTAAATTGCTTGATCCGAAAGAAGTTTCAAAGCGTAAATTAAATATGTTTTGCTATTTTTTAACTTCTGATGATGTTGCATTGGAATCTCATCATAAAAATATGGAAATTCTAAAGCAAATGGGTTTCCCTATGAATCCCGGTTTTGCACTTTGTAAGAATATTGATGATATTTTTGATTTTATTGGTGAATGGCAACAAAATAGAGATTCCTTACCTTTCCAAATAGATGGAATTGTTATAAAAGTTGACAAACTTAGTCAACAGGAATATTTGGGAATGGTGGCACGCTCGCCACGATGGGCAATTGCTTACAAATATACCGCAGAAGCCGCAGAAACCCGCTTGAATTCTATTTTTCTTCAAGTTGGAAGAACTGGTGCAGTTACTCCTGTTGCAGAGCTTGAACCTGTGTTTTTGGCTGGCACAACTATTAGTCGTGCCACTTTGCATAATCATGAATATATCTTAGAAAAGGATATTCGCGAAGGCGATATCGTGAGCATTGAAAAGGGCGGTGATGTTATTCCAAAAGTAACAGGACCTGTTTTATCAAAAAGAAATCCCAATACTGTGCCTTATGAATTTCCGAAAGTTTGTATTTGTGAGAAAAAAAGCCCATTGGTTAGAATTGATGGAGAAGCCAATTACTATTGTAATAATGCTGAATGTCCTTGGCAAATCAGACGAAAAATTGAGCATTTTGCATCAAGAGAAGGTATGGATATCGAAGGATTGGGAGAAAGAATCGTTGAGCAGTTGGTTGAAATTGGTTTACTAAAAAATATTGCGGATATTTATTTGCTCCATCAACATAAAGAAACTATGGAAAATTTGGATAAATGGGGCAAACGCAAAGTTGTTAAATTGCTTGAAGCAATTGAAAAAAGTAAGTCGCAAACATTTGCAAGAGTTATTTATTCTCTTGGAATTCGATTTATTGGACAAGGTTCGGCAAAAATTTTAGCTCGTTCATTTGCAAATATTGATGAATTGAGAGCGGCTGATATAGAGAAATTGAAGGCAATTAACGAAATTGGCGATAAAATGGCAGATTCGATTATTGCATTTTTCAAAAATGAAGAGCAAATAGAAATTATAGAAAGATTGAAATCATATAATTTGAATTTTACTGCTGAAGTTGTTGAAGAAGTCAAATCAGAAGGGCATCTTGCTGGAAAATCATTTGTATTTACAGGTGAATTGAATTCAATGACAAGAAGCGAAGCCGCATTAAAAGTTGAAAAACTTGGTGGAAAGGAAAGCAAATCTGTTAGCAAAGTAACAAGTTATGTTGTGGTTGGCGATAGTCCGGGCAGTAAATTCGATAAAGCCAAAAAATTTGGCGTTACAATTTTGAACGAGGAAGAATTTATCAATTTGATTGAAAATAAATAAATTTGAAAAATATAAGCCAAATAATAAGTTTAATAATAACACCGATAATTTTAGCCGGTGTTGTGCTGTTTTTTAACTTCACACCGGAGAATCCCAAAATTACTTATATGGCTTGCGTTGCTATATTAATGGCAATTTGGTGGATTACCGAAGCAGTTCCAC
>JANJUO010000576.1 GCA_024710535.1 bacterium | reverse complement strand
AACTTCTTGAAGTGCTGCCGGACCACCAGTAGAAATACCAATTGCAATAACACTAATTTCAGTTGAGCGTGGCTTTCTTCCCAATGAAGGCGGAGCAGTTTTGAAATTTGTAGCTTCTTTATCTATATGTGGCTTAGAAATGAAATTCGAATCAACCGGCTCGCTAAATCCGCTTTTTAATGCTTTTTTCATTTGCAAAAGATGATTTTTTGAGCGGATTTGATTAATAATCAAACTGCTTTTTGAAACACTTGTAATTTTATTGACCAAATCTTCTCTAATAGTATCCAATTCATTAAATGATGCCTTTTTAGTTACAAATTCGACAGCTCCAAAAGCTAAAGCGTCCATCGTAGCGTTTGCCCCATTACTTGTAAGTGTGCTTACCATTATAATTGGAACTGGATTAGACTTCATTATCTCCTTTACAGCAGTCAAACCATCCATCACAGGCATTTCAATGTCCATTGTAACAATATCCGGTTTTAAAGCCGCAACTTTTTGAACCGCTTCCAATCCATTGGAAGCGGTATCAATAACTTCAATATTGTCGCTTGTGATTAACTTAGATAGGGTTTTTCTGATAAAGTAAGAATCGTCAACAACTAAAACTCTTATCTTTGCCATATTTTTTCTTTTTTTATCCGTTATAATTCAAATATTCATTCGAGAAAATATTTTGTATCAATTGTGCGATATCAATAATCATAATAACGCGTCCATCTCCGAGAATTGTAGAGCCGGCAATACCGGGCACACTACCTAAATATTCACCAAGAGATTTGATAACTATTTCCTGCTGTCCTAACAATTCATCAACAACCAAACCGATTTTCTGAACACCAAAGCCAACAGTAACAACATATCTATTGCTGAGGTCTTCTTTTTTTGATTTACAATTCAAAGCATGGTCAAGTCTTAAAATAGGCAAAACATCTTTACGAATTCTAATTACTTCCTGCTTATTAACAGAATAAACTTCATCTTGATTCAATGAAACCACTTCAATTACAGAGCTTAGCGGAATAGCATAAGTTTCGCCCATTACTTTTACCAATAATCCCTGAATGATTGCCAAAGTTAATGGAAGTTTAACGATAAATGTAGTGCCTTTATTAACCTCAGATTCGATTTCTATCATTCCTTTCAATTTTTGGATATTGGTACGAACCACATCCATTCCAACGCCTCTGCCCGAAACAGCAGAAACCTTGACAGCCGTAGAAAATCCCGGTGCAAAAATTAATTGGAATGCTTCTCTTGCAGGCATTTGATTTGCTTGCTCAAATGTAATAAGCCCTTTCTCAATTGCTTTTGCCTTGAGTTTTTCGGGATCCATACCTTTGCCATCATCAGAAATTCTAAGAACGATATTATTGCCTTCTTGCTCTGCATCAAGAATGATTGTACCTTCTGCAGGCTTGCCCACGGCAGTTCTTTCATTTGGAAATTCAACACCATGGTCGCAAGAATTACGAATCATGTGAACCAAAGGATCGTTCAATTCCTCAATAATGCCACGATCTATTTCTGTTTCTTCACCTTTAACAACCAATTTGATATTTTTGCCAAATTCCTTTGCTAAATCTCGAACAATTCTTGGAGCTTTCTGGTATAATTTACCAACCGGCACCATTCTCATACGCATCACTGCTGATTGGATTTCAGAAGTAATAAAATCAATTTGCGAAGTTGTTTCAATTAAATCACGCAACTGCTCTTTATTAGTTATGGCAGAATCAAGAGAAGTTGTAAGTTGCGCAAGTCGATTCCTTCCAAGAACCAACTCTCCGGATAAATCCATAAGTGTTTCAACGCGTTCAACGTCAATTCTAATTGTTTCTGCAGTTTTATTTTTTGTACTTGAGATCTCTTGATTTGGTTTATCTTGTGCCAAAGTTTTTGGAGGACCGGAATTTTGAACTGTTGTGTTTGCAACTTGATTTTCAATTTTCGGTTCAACTGGAGCAGAAATTATTTCTTCAAAATCACTATCGATTTCTTCCAAAACATCCTCATCAACAACATCCTCCGCAAAATCATGATTATCATTATTCTCGGATTCAATAACTTCATTTGGATTGGAACTTGTTTCAGCAAAAGATTTGTTAATTTCCAAAAATGCAAGTTGCAAAAGTGCTTCCTCTTCGTCAGTGAAATCGCCTCCCGGAGAAGTTCCAAAATCTTTCGAACTTAAAACGTTATCAATAGCACTACC
Source organism: bacterium (assembly GCA_024710535.1). GTDB lineage: Bacteria > Bacteroidota > Ignavibacteria > Kapaibacteriales > UBA2268 > JANJUO01. Next base: position 506 of record JANJUO010000576.1, on the reverse strand, counting down.
TGAAATTTCAGGTAAAGGCTTAGAATTGTTTGAATTTTGGCTTGTAGGGCTTGGCGATTCTACCAATACTTGTCCGGTTTTCAAAACTTCAAGTATTTTGATTGTTTCTGCATAATCAACACCTGACAGATCTCCTTCTTGAACTTTGTCAATAAGAACAACTATCCAATCCTGAACCTCAAGCAAAACATCGATAATCGGTTGATTTACAATTAATTCACTTCTTCTTAATTTATTTAGAATATCTTCTGCATGATGAGTAATTTCTGAAATATGCGAAAAACCCATAAATGAAGAAGTACCTTTAATAGTATGGAAACTACGGAAAATTCTATTAAGCAAATCCATATCATTAGGATGATTTTCCAATACCATTAAATCTTGAGATAAAGACTCCAAAAGTTCTTGTGTTTCAACAAGATAACCCTCAAAAATCTCCTGCATTTCCGGATCTGAAAAAGGATTTGCCATTATTTTAATTCCCTAAATATTATTTTCCAAACATT
>JANJUO010000550.1 GCA_024710535.1 bacterium | reverse complement strand
GATTAAAAAAAAGAGTTTTAAATATTGACATAAACAAAAAATAATTATAAAAACTTATGTAATAACATATTGATTTAAAAAGATATAGCAAAGTATATTTATGATTTTAAATTAATTGTTAGTTTAAACTGATTTTATTATTTTAATATTCTGATTTTTGTACAAAATTGAAAAAGTTTGCAAAATTATATTAAATACATATTGTTTGTTTTTTTTCTGAATATTCTTTTTGTATATTCCGAAGAAAATAAATTCTCTAAATCCTCATCTTACGAAGGACTGTATTTCCTTGTTGGTTTTATGGAAAATGAATCTACTGATGCAGAGCCATACAAAGATTTGGATTTACGTATATTTATCGGCTCGGCATTCGATACTAAAGTAACTGTTACTTTTTCTCTTGGTGAAAAGAAAGAAATATTTGTTCCAAAAAATTCAATTCATACAGTTGCAGTTCCTTCATACCATGAATCAAAAAAATCAGAAAAAATCGAACGAAATTTAGTGGAAATTGTATCTGAATTTCCAATTACAGTTTATGCTTATTCCACTATTTTCCGCTCAAGCGATAGTTATGCTTGTATTCCTTTGGAACATTGGGGAAAAGAGTATTCTGTGATTTCTATGCCAAACGATCAATATAATCCAGTAAAATACGACTCTGTTAATCGAGTTATTCCGCGTTGTAGCGAATTTATGATTATGGGCGGATATGATAATACAACTGTTACGATTACTCCAAGAGCATTTACAAAAGGATTGAAGCAAGAGGGAAATACCTACACTGTAACTTTGAATAAAGGTGAATGTTATCTTGTTCAATCATACCCTTATCCGCGAGGTGCGGCTGATTTGACCGGTTCGATTGTGAAATCGGATAAACCGGTTGGAGTGCTATCAGGGCATGTTCGAACTGCTCTTTTACAAGGATTTAGCACCGAGCCGCCCGATACGAAAGACCATATTTGCGAGATGCTTATGCCTGCTTCGGCATGGGGAAAGAGCTTTATATCTGTTCCTTTTGGAACAAGCCCAAACAAGGGCGATTATTTCAAGGCGACTTCACTGGATACAAATGCTATTTTATCTGTTAGTATCAAAGGTAATGTTCAAAATTTGAAATTCAATAATCCATCAAGATCTGCAATTTTGAATGGCTTGAATGTTCCAGCATATTGGGCTTCTTCGCATCCGGTTCAGCTTGCACAATTTATGTTAAGAACTGATGATTCTCTTGAAAATATTTACTACGATCCGGCAATGGTGATTTTGCCACCTGTTGAACAGTTTGTTTCGAGAGTTACATTTATGAGTCCTGGAAATCAATTTAAAGATTTGGATAAATATAACGGACATTTTGTTACGATAATTGCTGATGCAAGTTCTCTCAATACTTTGCAAATGAACGATCTTGCCATGACAGCAATTTCGGATATTAAAGACAACAATATCCCCGGAACAAATTTCTATTATGCCACAATCCCAACAAAAGAAGGGGTTAATATAATTTATTGCGATCAGGGAAGATTTTCTGGTATTATTTTTGGACGCGGTCATTATGACTCTTATGCAATGGTGCTTGGCTCATCTCTTTATAATCCATTCCAAAGCGATTCATTGCCCCCATTTATCATTGCTGATGAAAGTTGCTCAAGATTGAAGGGAGAAATTTCCGATTTAATCAACGATAAAAGTTATGGCATTCATTACGCTTGGGTTGATGAAAATCAAACCAAAAATTTCAAATGGAAAATCGATCCTGTTTCTCCGGATGCAACATCAATCAAGTTTACCGCGGAACCAATTAATTTTGAATTAGACGGAACATTTGTAATCGATTATCGTGATAAAGGCGGAAATAGTGGCAAATATATCTACAATCATAAATCGGTAAAATTTAGTTTTGGCGATAAAATTGATTTTGGAAATGTAAATTGGAAAGATTCTGTTTGCATTACTCATGTTATCAAAAATGAAGGGAATGCTGATTTTAATTTTAATTCTGCTACTATCAATGGCGATTCAAGAATCAATGTTTATACAAGTCAACCATTGCCTTATTCCTTAAAATCTGGCGAAGAAATTACTGTAAATGTATGTTTGAAGCCGGAGATGAATGTAACTCCTGTTTCAAATATTTTGAATCTTGTTTTTGATTGTGGATTTGATTACAAAGTTGATGTTTCTGCAAACATACTTGGTTTGGAAATTGCCACTCAAGGTATTGATTTTGGTAAAGTTCGTTTGGGCGAAATTAAATGCGATTCGATAGTTTTCAGTAATAAATCAGCTGTAAAAATAACGCTCAATTCTTTGAGCTCCATTTTCACAGATTCATATTTTACTTTCGATACAACAGGTGTTTTTCCTGCTTCTGTTGAGCCGAATTCTGATTTCAAAATCAAAGTTTGCTTCAATCCAAAAGATAGAAAAAATTATTCAAATGACATTACACTATTGAATCAGTATTTGTTGAAAAATAATATTTTGGTGAAAGGTAGCGGAATCGGTGAATTAATAACTGCCGAAGATATTGATTTTGGAACGATTAGAGTTGGATCGGCAAAAACTCTCAAACTCAAATTTGAAAACAATGGAAATGACAACGGTATAGTTAAATTTAAAGAATTCAAACTGAAAAATATTGACGATACTTTAACAAATAATATTGCCAAAATTCAAAATATTGCTGTTAATCAAGGTGGCTTTTCTGAAATTGATATTACTTTTATTCCACAAAATACAAATGATTACGAAGTGATTGCTGTATTTGAAACGGGATTATTGATACACGATTTGATTGAAGTGAAGTTCAATGGTAAAGGTATTATTCCTCAAATTAATACCGAAAATTATAATTTCGGTGATGTTGAGGTTTACACGAGCAAAACGAGTCAAGTTGCATTATTTAATTCATTTGGCAATGAAAATCTGACTGTTGATAAGGTATTTTTTGATTCCGGAGATCGCAATCAATTTACATATAAAATTGATTCAATCAATAATGTAGCTCTACAAAGTGGAAATTCTTATCCATTTTCCTTAACTTATAATCCAAGTGCAATCGGCTCTCATTCAATAAAATTTGGAATTATTCACGATGCAATGCCAAATTTCAAACGTGATACTGCTTATATCGTTATCAGCGGAAATTCAATTTCACCACTCAAATCAGGCGTTGAAATGTCTTTGGAAAATACTCCAATTTATTCTTGCAAAATGGATACAATTAAGGTTTATTTCGAGAATACAGCCGAAAAAACAGCTGACATTACTAATTTGAAATTAAGTGTTTTGCCTGATAATATTTTTGCCAGAATTATTGATTTCAAACCTTACCAATTAAAATCAAAAGAGAAAATTTCGTATAATATTGAAATTTATGTAGAAAGAAATCATTCTGCTAATCTTAAATTAGAAGCGGAATATTTTAATACATTCATTGAAACAAAGCAATTTGATATTATTCCAAACTCTCTTACTTTGAATTTGATGAGCAAAGAAGATATGAATTTCAATGTAAATGATACGGTACAAATTGTATTCAGAGGAGTTTTTCCTTATAGCACAGATTCATTGTTGAATTTCAAAATTGAAAGCAATATCGAACAAAAGTCCTTATATGTTTTCGATTATCAAACCGAATTTGTGTTGAATAATAACGGGAATATTACTAAATATCCGGCAAATATTTCTCAATCAAACAACAAAATTATTATCACACTAAGCGATGAAGTGATAAATACAAAAGCTGGAACAAATTGGAGTATTGGATTTTCCGCAATTGCACTTCTTACCGAAAAAAGAGAAAATATATGGAGTGTTGGAATCAATTCTGATTCATGCTTCAACGAGTATGAAAATACATTCAAAACAATTTTGAATGACGTTTGTATTTTCCCTCTTCGTCATGTTAAATATATTGAAAATAACTCAATTACTTTGGTAGAAAACCCAATTAAAGATAAATTATCAATAAATGTAGAAATTTATGATGATGATTTGTTAAATTTTAGTATATTTGATGTTCAGGGAAATGAAATTGTCTTAGAAAGAAATTTATATTTGAAAAAAGGCAAACATTTCTTAAATTACATGTTTGGAAATTTACCAAATGGGATTTATTTTTTGAAAACTAAAGCAAATAATTTTACAAATAATTTATTATTTATAATCACTAAGTGATAGGATCTATTTATGAAAAAGTACTTACTTACTACCTTGCTTTCGGTACTGCTTGTTGCAGGGTCATTTTCAACTTCTTATGCACAAACGGATAGAAACAACCCATTGAATCCGTTCTATGAAGCACCACCTACTTATATTGGTCCGGTGTTTGGATACAACCGTGCTATGCATAGCGTTGATTTGAAATCATTCCAAGAATCATTATGTCCTACTTTTTCTGATGGTCAGGATAATGGTTACTATGTGGGTTTTTCGTATGAATCACATTTTGGAGATCACGCAACTTCCACACAGTCGTTGATTTTCCGTGTTTTATACAATACTATGCCTTC
>JANJUO010000548.1 GCA_024710535.1 bacterium | reverse complement strand
GGCGCTGCCGGTGAAGCTGCTGGTGGCGCTGGCCAGGCTGCCGCCGGTTACGCCGCTGGTGATGGCGGCGACGGCGCTGTCCTGTGCCACGACGGCGGTCTGGGCCAGCTGGGTGATGGTGGTGGCGCCGGCCGCGGCGGTGTTGCTCGCGGCGGTGATGGCGGCCAGGTCGGTGGCCATGTTGGCGACGCTGGTGGCGCCGGCGGACGTGGCGGCGGTTTGCACGATGGCGGCCAGGGTGGTGGCGCTGCCCAGATTGACCGAGGCGCCGCCGGCCATGGCGCCGACCAGGGCTTCGATCACCGCGTTGGCCGACGAGAGCAGGGTGGTGGCGCTGCTGCCGGCGTTGATGGCCGCGCCGGCCTGGCTGATGACGTTGGCAACCTGCAGGGCAGTGGCCTGCACGCTCAGGGCCGCGCTCTTGGCGGCGGCGCTGGCGTTGGTGTCGGCGAGGACGGCGAGCGGGTCGTAGGTCAGCGGGTTGACGTCGGTGGGCAGGCCGAGGGCCTGCTGGACGGCATTGGTGGCGGCTTCGACCGAGGCGGCCTGGCCGCTTTCGATCATGCCCTGCACCAGGGTGGTGAGCGGGTTGACGACGGTGGAGCCGGCCGGGGCGGTGAGCACGCCCTGGAAGGGCTTGCCGGTCATGATGTCGGTGCCGCCCGAGGCGATGATCTTGCCACCGGCGGTATTGGCGGGCAGCACGTAGTTGCCGTTGTCGTCGGTGGTGGTGCTCCATTCGCCGGCGTTCTGCACGCCGTCGCCGTTGGCGTCGACGAAGACGGTGGCGTTCTTGACGTAGCCATCGACGACGGCACCCTGGATGCCGGTGGACTTGAGGTTGGCGACCAGCGCGTCGAGGCCGCTCTGGCCGTTGCTCAGGCTGCTGGCGCTGGAACCGATGCCCTGCAGCAGGTTCTTGACGGCGAGCTCGACGGCGGCGCCGCTGAAATAGGAGGACTTGCTGGCCGCGGCCAGGTCGGCGAGGAAGCCGTGGGCGGCTTCGGCGCGGTTGTTGAGGGTCTGGCCATGGCTGTCGGTCTTGTTGATGCAGGCGAGGAAGCCGTCGGCCCAGCTCAGGCTGCCGGCCTCCACGGCGGCGGCCAGCGCGTTGGCCTCGCTAGTCGACAGGCTCATGCCCAGGCCGTTGAGAGCAATCGCCTTGACGACGTTCGCCGTTCCCTGCGTGGCCGCCAGGTTGCTCATGTACTGATTGACGAACTCGACCAGCGGCGCATAGTCGCCATTCGGGCCGGCCATGTTTTCCAGTGCGGCAAGCTCGGCGGCGGTCGCCCCGCGACCGAGGGCGAGGATGGCGACTTCTTGTAAAACTTTCTGCATAGTGGCGGTAGCCATGGGCATGCTCCTAGAATATTTGACATGGTTTTGACGACAGGAGCCCCGGACTCTACCCAGTGCGCAAGCACCGGCCGATTGACAGTATTGGCACTACAGTCAAGACATAAATGCCACACCAACATCATGAATAACTTGAACATTTTTTATACTCACTGTAAGCAGCGATAAACCTCCCCACGAAATTTCCCGCTTGCTCTGGCATGATTCTGCCCGCCATGAAACCCTCGGTCAGCCTGATCACGCGGCATAACGTCATCGTCCATCGCGGCCAGCGCCTCGTCACGCGCAGTCCGCACCTGATGCGTTTCGTCGGCTATCTGTGGTGGAAGCGCAGCCAGCATCCGGGCGCCGCCTGGGTCGGCCCCGACGAGCTGGTGCGCGTCATCGACAAGCCCAGTCCCAAGCAGATGCAGCGCTATGTGGACACTCTCGAATCCGCCCGCGTGCCGCTGGTGGAGTACCGCAGCAAGACGCGCGGCGCCTGGCGGCTGGCGCTGCATCCACGCCAGGTCGCCCTCGACCGCGAGGGGGACGAATTGCTCGCCTGGCTCGACTTCGATCCGGTGCGCATGCAGGTGGCCGAGAAGCCGTCGCAAATGGAAGACATCGCGAAGAATTTGCGCCAGGCCTTGCAGACCGACGCGCTTTACGCCGAACAGGGCATCGAGGACGACGAGATCGAAAACGCCCTCGCGGCTTATCGCGCGCTGTATTCCCTGCCCGGCACCTCCGCTCCGCTGAAGGCCAGCCTCATCCAGCGGGTGTGCCAGCTGCACCGTCAGCGCAACGACTTCGCCGCCTGGGAGCGCGAACTCGCGGAGTTGGAAAATCTGCTGTCCGGCGGCGAACTAGGAGGCGCGGATTTCGCCACGCGCCTGCGCCTGCAAAGAATGTTTCTGCGCTACGACGAGGGAAAGCGGCAGGAGGCCTACCACATCCTCGAAAGGATCAATCCCGGCGAAATACACGATGCCTTCACCCTGGGACGCTATTACAACGCGATGGGACTGGCCGCGCTGCACCACCTCAAGGAAACCTGCCGGGCAACCGAGAACTGCGCGGCCGCCGCCAAGTGCGCGCTCCAGGACGGACTGGGGCATTTTTCCCAGGCGCTCGGCTATGCCCTCTCGGTCAACGATCACGCCGGCCTGGAAAGCATTTGCTTCAACGTCGGCAACGCCCTTTTCCGCTGCGTGCGTCAGGCCCCAGAGCGCGACGACGGTCAACGCCTGCGCGAGGCGGCAGCATGGATCGGGCTGTGCGAAATGGTCTGCCACCGCTTCGGCGTCGGCGGCAGCGCGCAGTG
>JANJUO010000541.1 GCA_024710535.1 bacterium | reverse complement strand
TCATATTGAATTTTCATATTAATTACTCCTGAAATAATAAGTATAAACTGTAATTACAACTATTTCTTCATCTTCTTCAACGAAAATCGGTCTAATTTGTTATATATCGTAGAATTTCTTATTCCATTCTGCATTAAATGGAAAATTCTTTCTACACTCCAACTTCCCTGATTCACCAATTTCTCAATTGGCTTCATTAATTGCATTTATGACTTCTTGTTCAGTAAATCCTCTCGAAGCAAAATAACCTTGTGCGTGTTTTGATAATCGAATTGGTTTCATTTGCAAATTACTCCACGATTAAATTAAGTACATTCGAAATTGATAATTCATTTCAATACAGTTAATTTTTCGGAAACAATTACAGATTTGTATCGTTTCCATTTTCAAATTTACCATTCAATAGCATCTGCCGCAGATTTCGCCCTACCCAATGCAATTGTTTGGGTTTCGCCAACTGCAGTTATATGCCCCATTTTTCTGCCATTTCTTGAACTTTTCTTATTATAAAGATGCAGCCAAACAGAATTATGGCGAAGCAAAGGACTTATGTTTTCCGGAACACCAATCCCGTCTCTCTCTCCGAGCAGGTTGACCATTGCGGCGGCAGGAGCAATCAACTTCGAGGAGCCAAGCGGTAGATTGCAAGCGGCACGAATACAATTCTCGAATTGCGAGGTTTGGCATCCTTCGATTGTATAATGTCCGGAGTTATGCGGTCTTGGAGCAATTTCATTGATCAATATTTTATTATCTTTTGTCAAAAATAATTCCACACCAAAAACACCGATTCCATTAATGGATTCCACCGCTTTCAGAGCAATATTTTGAGCTTCTTTTTGCAGTGAAAGATCGATTTCTGCCGGAGCAATCACTTCATGGCAAATATGTCTATATTGGACTGTTTCCACGCAAGGATAAACAACGGTTTCGCCAGTAGGATTTCTTGCAATAATAACGGCGAGTTCTTTTGTGAAATCGACAAATGCCTCTGCCATAAGGTCACGTTTTTTTTCGGAGTTGGAGAATTTATTAATAGCAGGAGCAATATGATCTTCATCGAAAACAGTTGCATTGCCATAGCCGTCATAGCCATATTTTCTTGCTTTTAATACAAAAGGAAAACCATATTTTTTTGAAAATTCGGCTAAATCATCAATATTTTCAATTTTTTCAAATTTTGGAACAGGCAAGCCGGCATTTTGGAAAGTTTCTTTTTGTGTGAGCTTATCTTGAACCAAACGCATAGTTTGAGATGTTGGATATACTTTTCTTTGCTTTTCGATATATTCGAGAATTTCAGGATCAATAAATTCATTTTCCAAAGTAATAATATCCGATTCTTCGATAAATTCATCCAAATCAACAGAATTGTGCCAGCCGATACTGAAATCAGATTTTGTCATATCTCCAGCAGGCGATTCTCTGTGATTTTCAATAATTGCCACATTCAATCCCATTCTGTATGCGGCAGATGCCAGCATTTTTGCAAGTTGACCACCACCAAGAATTCCAATTGTAAATGTGCGATTTTCTTTATAAATTGATTTAAGCATAATTCATCCGTTAATTTTAAAATCAAGCACAAAAATAAGGAAAAAATATTGAAGAATTAAATAAAAAATGGAATTTGATTGTTTAGCTGGCGGTTGGAAAAGAATTTTTTTGTTCTGTCGGTTGTTACAACCGACAAGTTGTTGCTCGTCAGTTGTAACAACTGACGGAACTGTATTTCTGGATTTCTCACCTACGGCATCGAAATGACGATTTCTGTTGTGTCGGTTGTTACAACCGACACGTTGTTGATCATCAGTTGTTACAACTGACGGAACAGTATTTCTGGATTTCTCGCCTACGGATTAGAAATGTCGATTTTTGTTCTGTTGCTTGTTACAACCGACAAGTTGCTGCTCGTCAGTTGTAACAACTGACGGAACTGTAACATTTTTTACAATTTAATCGTTTTTTATAAAAAAAAGCAAAAAGTTTTGTTCCAACGCTAATTTTTTATCAAAAAATGAATGTTCTATTTGATTATAAATAAAACATTTATTAAATTGCTATTTGATTTTATTAAAACTAAAATAGTTATATTTGTAATTGAAATTGCTTAATTATAAAAATCAAAAAGTGCAGATTGTATATGAATAATATAGAAAATATAAATAATATTGAATTTCGATATGAAGATTTTTTGGAATACCTGATTCAAGGAAACAAAAACGGCAGTTCAAAACTGATAAAAAATTACGTTTCCCAAGGTATGAAAATTAAAGATATTTATGAGGTAATAATTAGAAAATCTTTATATCGCGTTGGTGAATTGTGGGAGCAAAACAAGGTTAGTGTTGCCACAGAGCACATGGCAACAGCAATTACTGAGTCAATTTTGAATGAACTTTTTGAATTTAATATTTCAGATGCAAGAACGGGAAACAAAATCATAGCCGCTTGTGTTGAGAACGAGAGTCATCAGGTTGGCATCAAAATGGTAGCAGATATTTTTGAATCGAATGGCTGGGACAGTTATTTTATGGGTGCAAACACACCAACAACAGAGTTGATTGATTTTGCTAAAGTTGTTAATCCGGACGTAATTGCACTTTCATTAAGCATTTATTTTAATTTGCCGGTTTTGAAAAGAATGATAATCGAAATCAGAAGACAGCTACCAAATATCATTATTATTGTTGGGGGTCAGGCATTTAATAGAATTCCATTCGACTTGGATAAGACCTACAAAAAAATACATTTCCTTCCGGATTTGTATAGCATAGAACAATTTATTGCCAATTGGCAAAGTCAAAAGTAGAAAATTATGAGTGAAAATGAAGTATCGCAATTTGCTGACAAATGGCTTCCCTTTATAATGGATTCAATTGCTGAGAGTACGGCATTTTGTATGGCAATTTTCAATATTAATGGTGAAGTAGAATATGCAAATAATGGCTTAGCTGAAATAAAAAACTTTTCTCCTTTTGAATTTATATTGAATCCAAGTTTACATTCTTTGATTGCAGAGACTAATCGTCCATTAATTTTTGAGGGAATGCTAACTGTTGGCTCGGTATTTTCTGTTAATAATCAAACAATAGTTTCGAAAATTTATAGAATCGATGATGATTTTATGATTGTAGGAGAGCAGGACATCAAATCTTTGCTTGCTCAAAATGATGTAGTATCCACATTAAACAAAGAAATTTCTAATTTACATAGAGAATTAATCAAAGAGAAAAATTTACTAAAAAGAACTCTTAACGAATTATCTTTAACAAGTCAGCAATTACAGCAATCAAATTCAACAAAAGATAAGTTTTTTTCAATAATTGCACACGATTTGCGCGGTTCAATCGGTGGAATTATGAATATTTCCCGTACCATCGCAGAAGAATATGATGACTTGAGGGATGCTGAGAAATTAGACTATGCAGTTTTGCTCAGCAATTCATCAAAATATCTTTTTGAACTTCTTGAAAATCTTTTGAATTGGGCAAATACTCAACGCGGAAATATCGAATATTTCCCAAAATTTGTTGATATTGATGAATCAATCGATAGTGTTGTTAATCTGATGACAAATGTTGCAACCCAGAAAAAGATAAAAATTATTTCCAAAATAAGTATTAATGAATTGATTTATGCAGATGTGAATTTATTGAGAACTGTAATTAGAAATTTGGTTTCGAATGCGATTAAATTTACAAACGAAAATGGCACAATAACAATCACAGTCAGCGAACTCAACGGAATGTTGAATTTTTCGGTTGCCGATACAGGAATCGGAATGAGCGCAATTGCTATTTCCAAATTATTCAAATTAGACAGCAAATTCACAACAAAAGGCACCCATAACGAGAAGGGAACTGGGCTTGGACTATTGCTTTGCAAAGAATTTATTGATGTTCATAATGGAAGAATTTGGGTGGAATCACAGCCAAATATCGGCACAACATTCCATTTTACTATTCCATATATTTCCCAACCAAAAGAAATTATACCTAAAAAAGTCGAAGAAGAAATTAATTTTAATTCTTCAATTTTGAAAAATCTTAAAATTATGGTGGTTGAGGATGATAGCATTTCTTTGAAATTGATCAATAATATTTTGAAAGAAGAAAATCCCAAAATAATTATTGCAAGAAATGGCTTTCAGGCAATTGATATGTTTAATGAAAATCCGGATATTGACCTGATTTTTATGGATATTCAAATGCCTATTTTGAATGGATTCGAAGCAACAAGACAAATACGCAAAAAAAATAAAGATGTGATAATTATTGCTCAAACTGCATTTTATTTAGAAAGTAATATTTCAGAATTGATTGAAGCCGGATTTAACGATTTGATAACAAAGCCATATCATAAGAAAGATTTCTTGCATAAGATTTACCAGAATCTCAAAAAGAAAACATTTTAAAAAATTTAAAATAATCAAAATTAAATTATAGCCAAATTTATTAAACAATAAATTAAAAAGGTGCAATTTCGTTTATACATTTTTAATCATAATAAAAGGAAAATAAGAATTGCATAATCAACTTATCCCAATTGTTGTAGAGCAGACTTCTCGTGGGGAGCGCTCTTATGATATTTATTCAAGATTGCTGAAAGAAAGAATCATTTTTATTGGAACCCCGATTGATGATTATGTGGCAAATTTGGTTATTGCCCAATTACTCTTCCTCCAAAGTGAAGATCCAAACAAAGATATCAGCATTTATATCAATTCTCCGGGCGGAAGTGTTACTGCAGGTCTTGCAATTTATGACACAATGCAGTTTATCAAACCCGAAATTTCTACTATTTGTATGGGACTTGGCGCCTCAATGGCTCAGGTTTTGCTTTGCGCCGGCACAAAAGGAAAACGCATTTCTTTGCCTCATTCAAGAATTCTAATGCATCAGCCATCGGGCGGAACGCAAGGTCAATCATCCGATATTGAAATTTATACAAAAGAAATTTTGCGTATGAGAGATATGCTTTATCATATAATCGCCAAGCATACAGGCAGAGATTATGAGCAAATCAAATTAGATGCAGATAGAGATAAATATATGACAGCTGAAGAAGCTTTGGAATATGGCATTATCGATAAAATTCTTGAGCATTCCTCCGCAATTTCTGAAATCAACGAAAAGAAGGGAGAATAATATGTTCACTACTATCGAACAATTTGTAAATGCCTACAAAAATGAATCAGAATCAACTCAAAAATTGATGAATTTGCTCACCGATGATTCTTTAAGTCAAAAAGTATGGGCTGAAGGCAGAGATTTGGGTTACCTTAGTTGGCATATAGTTATTACTCTTGGAGAAATGATGGG
>JANJUO010000532.1 GCA_024710535.1 bacterium | reverse complement strand
AATTAAAAATTAAATAAAGAAAAAGAAGTGGCTAAACAAAATTATACAATTGTAGTGATAGAAGATGACCCATTAGTGAATATGACGGTCAGAGATATTTTATCTTCTAAATATTCGAGAGTTGAAACCTTCACCGATGCTCAAACAGGTTTGGATGAATTGCATACCATTTCCCCTGATTTGGTTTTGCTTGATATTTTCCTTGGGCACGCAAATGGCTTGGATATTCTTGAGCAATTGCGTAAGCAGGGCTATACTATGCCTGTTATTATGATGACTGCATTTTCGGACATCAAAATGGCTGTTCGTGCCATGAAGCTCGGTGCCGAAGATTTCATCGTGAAACCGCTTGATTTGGAGCAACTTGAAGTTGCCGTTGAACGTTCTTTGAAAAATTTCGACCTTCGCAGAAAGGTAAATATTCTTTCTGAACAGCTCAAAAAAGAGCAACCAAGCGAGATTCTCGGCACAAGCGATGGAGTCCGCAAAGCATTAGATATGTCCAAAATTATCGCAAAAGCCGAAGATACAACTGTTTTGATTTTGGGCGAATCTGGTACAGGTAAAGAATTAATGGCAAGGTTTATTCATGAGAATTCTCCACGAGCAAATGGTCCATTTATAACAATCAATTGCGGCGCAATTCCTCGCGAACTTGCTGAAAATGAACTTTTCGGTTATGAGCGCGGTGCGTTTACCGGCGCAACAGAAAAAGTTAAGCAAGGAAAATTCGAATTAGCCACTCATGGAACGATTTTGCTGGATGAAATTGCAGAATTAAGTTTGGAATTGCAAGTAAAATTGCTTCGTGTTTTGCAAGAAAGACGCTATTACAGACTTGGTGGAACAAAAGAGATTTCTGTAGATGTCAGAGTGATTGCCTCAACTAATAAAGATTTGGAAAAATTGGTCGAGGAAGATAAGTTTAGAGAAGATTTGTTCTACAGATTGAATGTTGCTCGAATCCTTCTGCCGCCACTAAGAGAAAGAGGTCAGGATATTATCAATGTTGCAACTGCATTTGTAAAAGAATTTAATACTAAATTCAACAAAAATGTTACAGGATTTTCACCTGAAGCTGCAGAAACTTTGCTAACGTATCCTTGGAAAGGGAATATTCGTGAATTGAGAAATGTTATTGAAAGAGTGGTTTTGCTTGAGAGCAATCAAATAATTACCAAAGAATCGCTTGGTTTTCTTAAAGGAGTGCAGGTTACCTCTATTCCTCTTTCGAAAACTGAAATCGAACTTCCAAATGGCGGTCATTATCTGAAAATATCAAAAACCGGCGCATCGATGGGCGATGTTACTAAAGATTTGATTATTCAGACATTGAATATAACCGGTGGCAATCAAATAAAGGCGGCAAAGGTGCTTGGGGTTTCGAGAGCAAAGTTAAGGTATAGAATTGAACAATTAGCAATCAACATTTCCGGCAAAACTATAAGTTGATTGATTGTTTATATGTATGAATAAAAAGAATTTTGAAAAAAAAGTAGTTTTTTAAATTAATTTATTCTTTAATTCAATATTTTTTTTTATTTTACATTTTTTTGAAACATATATTTTTATAATAGTTTTTTTATTTTTTAAAATGCGGTCAAAAGTAAATGACAATTAATGAAGCACTAAATATCATACAGGAAAATTCAAGTTCGGAGCAAAGAAGAAATGCTTTTGAATTTATTATTGAGTCGAAGATTTATAATGAGGATATCATTCATCTTTTGGCATCCGGTTTGGTGGACGAATACCGTGGTGTAAGAGATATTTGCTCGCGTGGCTTGAGTCTGATACCGAGTGAATATGCTCATTATGTTGCATTTATGGTGGTTCCGCTAATAGCACATAATGATATTGAAATTAGGAATTTAGCAGGTGATTTACTTTTGAATCTAAAAGATAAATCTGTTGATGCTTTATTGCCTTTTTTCGAAAATGCAAGTGAGGATGTACGAAAATATGCTTGTGATATAGTTGGTATTGTTGGAAATCTGAGTAATTTATCAAATATTTATCCTTTGCTAAACGATACAGATATAAATGTTAGAAATTCCGGTATTGAAGCAATTGGTAATATTGTTATAAGAAATGATAATGATGTTTTTCTTATTCAAGAAGCATTGGATAAGTTGATTTTGGCTTATAATAATGATGCTGATTCTCAAGTGAATATTATTGATGCAATTGGAAAATTCGGTTCAGCAGAAGCAGAAGATTTTCTGATTGATATTATCCATAATACTGACGATGAATTTTTGAAAATTGCAACAATCGACTCACTATCTATAAATGGAAACAGCAAAGAATTATGCATAAAATTGATTGAAGAATTACCAAGCAGTTCTCCGGAAATGCAAGTAGTTATTCTTAAAACAATTTATGCGATTCTTTATAGAATTGATGAATTGATTGAATTGCCGGACGAATTGCGTTTTGTGGCTCATAATGCCTTATTTGATGATGATGCAGATATTAGAGGTGCCGGCTTGGTTGCTCTTGGTGTTGGATTCAGACCGGAAGACTGCCCTGCTTTGGTAAACGAGTTAATGTTTGGAAATCCGGGTACTTCACAGCATATTTTATATAATTTATTATCGCAAGCTCCTATCGAAACTGTTGAAGAATTTTTCCTATTATATCAACAAAAAATCAGACAAAAGAATGCTCTTGGTATAGAAATTGATATGCTTGGTGTTTTATCATCGGTTGTGGAAGGTGCGGAGCCGGATAATTTGGTGAAAGCTTTTGAAATTATCATTGAAACAACATTGGATTACAGCGGACAAGAGGGGGATATTTTATCTTTGCTCTTTAGCATGAACAAATTTGCAACCGCAGACGCAGTTTCTTTTGTTTATTCAAATAGTTCAATCGAAAGAAAAGAATTATTAAATGAAACAATAAAAATTGCTGAATTAGAAGATTTATACGGATTTATTGAATAAATAAATTATTAAAATTTATAAAAATTGAATCGAAGTTTTTAAAAAAGTTCGGAATGCGAGAATTAAAACTATATGGCTTCACAATTATTTAAATTTGGACTATCCAAGCCTAATCAACCGGCTAATCCGGTTAGTCCGGGTGCAAGAATGGATACAAGTAAGATGGAAATGAGCGATGCTACTTTTGTGGAATTAAGGCAATTGGTATATAAACTCTGTGGAATTTATTATACCGAAAGTAAGAAGTATCTTCTTGAGGGAAGAATTGCAAAGAGATTGGTAGCGAATAAAATAAATACTTTCGAAGAATACTTAAAATTAATTACTTCATCACTTGGAAGAAACGAACTTGACCATTTGTTTGAAGCAATCACAATAAATGAAACATATTTCTACCGTGCTCCTC
>JANJUO010000494.1 GCA_024710535.1 bacterium | reverse complement strand
TAAAACAAAATATCCGCTCAGAAAGCCCACTCCAACTCCAATTATTGAACCAGCAAGTATATCAAACGGATAATGAACTCCGCAATATACTCGAGTGAATGCAACAATTGCCGCAATCGAGAAAAATATTGCTTTCTTATTTGGGTAAAATCTATACAAGACCATTGCCGCCGCAAAATTATTCACAGCGTGAGAAGATGGGAATGATTTGCCACCACCACAGCCAACCAGCAATCTAACATCATCAAGAGTGTGGCAAGGTCTGATTCGTCCAAAAAATTCCTTCAAAATCGAACTGCTCAACTGGTCCGAAACAATAATAGTGAAAATAAGTGCGGTTGCAACAATTCTGCCGGTTTTCCCGCCTTTTATAATTAATAATAGTATTCCAATAATATAAACCGGTAGCCAATAAGTTTCGTTCGTTAATATTGGCATTAAGAAATCGAAAACCGGATTTACAATATCAGAATTGAAAAATCTGAATAACATTAGATCGATTTTATATAATATTTCCATATTTTCAAAAAATAATGCCCGTCTTTTTTTTGGAGACAGGCATTTATAAAATTAATTTACAATTTATTATTTTGTTAATTTAATTGCTTTTACAGCTTTTGTTAGTGCTTTTTTGTTTGCGGCAGAAATTGGAGTCAATGGCAATCGAACTGCATCATTACAGAATCCCATAATACTCATTATTGCTTTAACAGGAACAGGATTTGATTCAACAAAATTTAACTGCATTAAATCCAAAAGTTTATAATGAATTTTCTTAGCTTCGTTATATTCTCCGTTCAAAGCAAATCTTATACAATTTCCAAAATCTTTTGGCGCATAATTCGATAAAACTGAGATAACACCAACAGCACCAAGCATTATTGCAGGTACAGCCAAAGCATCGTCCCCACAATAAAGTGAGAAATTCATTGGAGCATATTTCATAATTTGAGCCATTTGCTCCAAATCACCGCTTGCCTCTTTGGTTGCAACGATGTTTGGAAAATCTTCAGCAAGTTTGATTTGAGTTTCAGGATTAATGTTAACCCCTGATCTACCCGGTACATTATAAATAATTTGTGGAATATCAACAGATTCAGCAATAGCCGCAAAATGATGATAGAGTCCTTCTTGCGATGGCTTATTGTAATATGGTGCCACAAGTAGCAGCGCATCTGCTCCCTGCTCTTTTGCGAGAGTTGAGAGATGAATAGATAATTCTGTATTATTCGAACCTGTTCCGGCAATAATTTTAGTTCTACCTGCAGAAATTTCAACCGCTTTGATAATCAAAGCCAAACGTTCTTTCTCCGATAAAGTGGCGCTCTCGCCTGTTGACCCTGCAACAACGATTCCTTCGATACCGTTAGCAATTTGATGCTCGATAATATTTTCGAATGAATGAAAGTCGATTGTTAAGTCCTGATTGAAAGGAGTTACTACTGCAGTAATTGTGCCTTTTAAAGAAAAATCTGTCATATTCTCACCATAAATTCCATTAATTTATCCTTGATAATGTCCATTATTTCGAATAATATAAAAATACATACAATAATTAAACCAAATTATTTAAAATTAAGAATAATTTATCAAACTAAAAAATTATTTTTTAACTAACTTGCAAAAAATAAAAAAATCCGGCTAAAAATTACATTTCAAACCGGATTTCTGAATAGTTTCAATAGTCATTAACGGAACATTTCTTTGATCATACCCCAAGTTCTTTTGAATGAACTCGATTTATGAACAACATTTACAGTTTCTGTGTAGTCGAATGAATTATCTTTCTTAATTATTTTCAATTTGTAAAAATATGAATTTGTATTCTGAAGTTTTGGCTCATCTTCCGAATTCTGCTTCATAAATGCTTCATTATCAATGTATGTATAATAAAGTTTACCTGAAGGATTGATAGATTCAATCTTCTGAAATGTAACGTTATTGACAGAGCGCTCTACCTCAAAACGGCTAATTTGATCTTCGGTTTTTGCTTTCCAGCGTACTGAAACAGAACTTCCCGAAGACTCAGCCAAAAATGAGTCGATAATTGTGGTGTTTGACCACAATAACATTGCCGATAAAACAGCAATCAACAATATTGATATTTTCTTTCCCATAACTTCAAAATTAAGTTATTTGATTTAAACTTCCAAATTAATTTTAATAAATAAAATTAATATTCATATATATAGACGCTTCAAAACATATAAAAGTTACAATTATGTATTAAAATTGTAAAATTATTTACACACTAATGAAAATTATTCCAATTCAAATAATAATTCATCTTTGGCAACTCTTTGCTCACTACGAACATTTATTCTTTTAATCACACCATCTTTAGGAGATTTTAATTGATTTTTCATCTTCATCGCTTCAAGAATAAGAATATCTTGTCCGGCAGAAACTTTTTGCCCTTCTTTCACATAGATTTCCCGAATGGTTCCCGGAATAAACGCCGTAACCTTGTTAGTATCAATAGGTTTATATCTTTTTCTTTTAAGAAATTTCCGATTGATACGAGTTTCGTATTGAGTATCATCTATATTAAGCAAATATATTTTTTGTAATTCTTCCATAGTTTGATCCTAAAATGGCGGAATGCCGTGTTTGCGATAAGGTCTGAATTCTTGTTTGTTTTCAGCAATATGTAAAGCATGTAGAATATGTTCACGAACTTCTTCTGCTGTAATAACAGCATCAATATAGCCTGCAGATGCGGCTTTGTATGGATTTGCAAATTTTTGGGTATATTCATCAACTTTGATTTTTCTCATCGCATCTGGATCGGATGCTTCGGAAATTTCTTTTTTGAAAATAATATTTGCCGCACCTTCTGGACCCATAACCGCAATTTCCGCTGTTGGCAAAGCAAATACAAAATCTGCTCCCAAATGCTTCGAGCACATTGCTATATAACCGCCGCCGTAAGCTTTACGCAAAATAACTGTAATTTTTGGAACAGTTGCTTCGCTGTATGCGTAGAGAATTTTTGCACCATGACGAATCACACCGGCATGTTCTTGATCGATTCCCGGCAAATATCCCGGCAAATCAACAAGTGTGAGAAGTGGTATGTTGAACGAATCGCAGAAACGGATAAATCTTCCGGCTTTATCGGAGGAATCCACATCAAGCACTCCGGCAAGTACCAAAGGCTGATTTCCTACAACGCCTATTGTTTGTCCATTCAATCTCGCAAAACCAATTACGATATTTGCGGCGAAATGCTCTTGAACTTCAAGAAAATCCGAATCATCGCAAAGACTTTTGATAATATCTCTAACATCGTAAGGTTGCGTAGATTCTTTTGGAATTATAGCATTGATATTGTATTTTGCTTTTGGTGGTTTAGATGGAAATTTTTCGGCTTTCTTTGTTGAATTCCAAGGAATAAACGACACCAATCTTTTGATTTGCTCGAAACATTCCAATTCTGATTCTGCAAAAAAGTGAGCATTACCGGTAATTTCCGAATGAATTCTGGCGCCGCCCAAATCCTCCATAGAAATTTCTTCACCAAGTACTGTTTTGATTACTTCAGGACCTGTAATGAACATTTTTGAAATTTTATCCACTACAAACACAAAATCTGTTAATGCTGGAGAATAAACCGCTCCACCTGCGCAAGGTCCCAAAATCACTGAGATTTGTGGAATAACACCCGATGCAAGAGTATTTCTGAAAAATATCTCACCATAACCGGCAAGAGAATTAACGCCTTCCTGTATTCTGGCACCACCGGAATCATTAATGCCGATAAGTGGAATACCCAATTTAACAGCATGATCCATAATTTTTGTGATTTTTCTTGCATGTGCAAGCCCAAGCGAACCTCCGGCAACAGTGAAATCTTGAGCATAAATGCAAATTGGATGCCCAACAATATCGCCGGTTCCGGTGATAACACCATCGCGCGGCAAAAACTTTTTATCCATACCGAAATCTTCTGCTTTATGCTCTACAAACAAATCATATTCATGAAATGAAGCATTGTCCAGCAGTGCCTCAATTCTTTGTCTGGCAGTAAGTTTTCCCATTGCCGCCTGCTTTTTTATAGATTGCTCTGTTTCGGCAACCATTACTGTAGATTTCCTTGAGAAAAAGTCCATTATTCTCGAAGTTAAGGACATTAGAACCTCTTATGTAACTTATTTTCTAAATTATGTTAATTTTGTAACAAATTAAAACACAAAAATACTTATAAATTAACATATAGCAAAGAATTAATTAAAAAGTATTAATTTTATAAATAATAAATCAATATTTTCTATTTATATTTCAATACTTTAGAAGATAGTTTTATAGTTTTGTAGATTAATTTATTATGCAATTTTCCAAGAATGTGCTTACAACTAATGATTCATCGGATGTTTCGAAAGAATCGGATTAATTATAAATGCTCTTTGCTTAGTCACTCGTTCCTCTCCTCCAATCTCGCAGAGATTTTACTTTTCTACGATTTCTTTGAGTAATTTAATTTTTTTATTATAAAAGTGCAAATTAATATTTTTGCTTATCAGTTTAAATTTTTGAAAATATTGGCGAGATTACTCTTTTTAACGAGTCAAAACCAAATGATCGCAATAATTTAGAATGGAATGTTTATACATCATATTCAGTAATTTATTGAATTTGCACAAAACTTTGTCGCTTAGTTATATGTTATTTATCTAAATCCAATACATGAATATATCCTAAAATTTTTTTGAAATTAATGTTTTTTTCTATTTCTTGAACGAATTCTATCTTTGAATTTAATTTACGTAAATTTACTTATCAATAAAAAAGTTAAATTCCCCGAATATTGTAAATGAATAGTGGTTTAATATGGGAGAATTTTTTGATGGAAATCAGTAATAATAAACAAGTGGAATACAAAAATTTTTCGAACAACGAAAGCGAAAGGTTGTTGATGAAGAAATTGCGAAACAAGGGCGAT
>JANJUO010000460.1 GCA_024710535.1 bacterium | reverse complement strand
TAAGTAACATAAAAAACTCTTTCTTTCATAAATTGATTAGCGCCAAGCCAAATAATTGTACCAATTACAATAATAATGCCGCTCATTACAAAAAGCCCAATAATGAAAGCATTTGAACCTGATTTCGACTTCTTTGCCATTATATTTTCAATATTTGTTCAAAAACTCTGTCTAAAATATACAAGTTATATCAATTTACCAAATAATAATAAAATTATTTTTTCATATTCCTATTTAATGAATAATAAAAATCAAATTTTACAATAAAACTTTATCAAAACATACTATTTTATTATATTGCATACTGATTTATTTGCATTAAGTAATTTTTATATTTTTGAAATTTATATATTGATATTGATATGGCATCACAAAAATTAAAGAAAGCGGCTCATGCTGCATTGAAAGATTATATGGGGCTTGATGAAGATGAACTTCTCCTTGTGGTTTCGGACGAACACCGCAGTGAGATTGGTTATGCACTTTTTGAAGCCGGAAAAAAAATTAGCACTGAGGCATTTTATATCGAAATGAAAACTCGTGAATTTCATGGTCAAGAGCCACCGGATATTGTTGCAGATATGATGAAAATGGTTGATGTTGTGATTGCTCCAACTACTATGTCGCTGACTCATACAAGAGCACGCAGACAGGCATCTCAGGTTGGTGTTAGAATTGGAACAATGCCGGGCATCACGGTGGATACTTTGGTTCGTTGTATGAGTGCTGAGCCGGATAGAATCCAAAATTTAACAGAAAAAGTTTCTCGCATTCTCAATAATACTTCTATTGTTAGAATTGAAACCAAAGCAGGAACAGATATTACTTTCCCTATGAAAAACAGAACTATTCTTAGTAGCACAGGTATATTGAAAAATATTGGTGATGCCGGAAACATTCCTTCTGGTGAGGTTTATTTTGCTCCTTGGGAAGGAAAATCTAATGGTGTAATTGTGATTGATGGCTCTATTGCAAGCATTGGCAAACTTGCCGAACCTGTGATTGTTGAAGTAGTTGACGGTTATGCAAAGAAAATCAGCGGTGAGGGCGAAGAAGCGCAAATTCTTGCAAAAATTCTCAAAAAAGCCGGTGATGACGGCAGAGCAATTGCTGAATGTGGAATTGGCACAAATTACAAAGCTGAAATTTGTGGCGAAATTCTCGAAGATGAAAAAGTTTTAGGTACGGTGCATGTTGCATTTGGTAATAATATTTCAATGGGCGGCAATATTGATGTTCCAATTCATATTGATGGCATCATCACCAAGCCAACCATTTATGTTGATGACGATCCAATTATGATTAATGGAAAATTTGTTTTTGATTATTAATTTTAATTTGTTAAATATATGAAAAACATATTAATTGCTTTGATTGCGATTTTTTTGATTTCTTCTTGCTCAAGTGTTGACTTCAGCAAAAAGCGAGAAATTGAGTTTGATTGCAATTTAAATGTTGAAATGTTTGCTTTGGATGCTCCAAAAATTTGCCAACTTTATGGATATAGTTTCAAAGTTGTAAATATGAGCAAAGGCAAATTCGAAATTGCAAAAAATATTGATGTCAATAATGAAAATGTTGATATTATTATTAAAATTGAAGTTGACGAAGAAGATAAAGAGCTCGAATTCAAGCCAAAAGCAATAGTCAAAACAGGTGCTGAAATCAAAACTCAATACTTTGATAATGTTAATTATCCAAAAGAATACGGAATTCATTTCTTGGAATTGATTGATAATTTCAGAACTAATTGCACAAAAGTTTCTTTTCCAAATAAGCCATAAAAATTTTTTTTGAAAAAGAACGAAATCATAATCTATACAGACGGCTGTTCATTAGGCAATCCCGGACCGGGAGGATGGGCAGCCGTTTTGATTACTCATAATCGCAGGAAAGAAATTTATGGCGGTTATGCCCACACCACAAACAATAGAATGGAAATACTTGCTGTTATCAAAGCTCTGGAATTGATAAATTCGAACTTGAATTATGAAATAACTGTCTATACCGACTCACAATTGATCACCGATACAATAAACAAAAAATGGATTTATACTTGGAGAGCCAAAGGATGGAGAAGATCCAATAAAACTGAAGTTTTGAATGTGGATTTATGGGAAAGATTGTTTCCTTTGATTACCAAATATGATGTTAAATTTCAATGGGTTAAAGGGCATAGTGGCATTCCTGAAAACGAACGTTGCGATGTTTTGAGCAAACTTGCCGCCACAATGGACAATTTGGAAATCGATGAGAATTATATTACAAAACCGGAGATTACCAATCCAATTTATGATAATTTATTTTAAATAAAGGATATATTTATGAAGTATGTTTTGTCTGTTTTCTTGACAATTGTTATAACCGTTTTAGCATCTTGCTCGGATAATCCTGGCAATTCTGTCAAACCTGAAAATAATTATTTTGCAATAGCCAAAGATGCTTGCTACTTCTACGTTACTTACCATAAATCTTCCGTTCAAGAAGCAATTGATACAGCAAAAGTTAGATTGATTGCCGCTGGTAGCAAGAATCCGGGAATTTGGAAATCAGGAGAAAATATTGGTTGGGCGGCATTTGCATACTCATATAATGCAGATAGCACTTGCTCTTGGGGATTTGTTTGGAATCAGAAAACTGAGATGGATGCAAAAAATTCTGCTTTGATGCAATGCACAAATTCCGGCGGGAAAAATCCTTACATTTTATCCGTTTGGAATGATTAGTCTCTTCGAAAAAAGTTTAAACTAATAAAAAAATCAATAATTTTCAATTCTTGTAACCAAGCTGAGGCTTGGTTACGAGTTCTGAATTATTATTATCTCTTTTCAATTCTGGCAACTAAGCCCAAGCTTAGTTGCCTTAATATTTATTATCTGTAACCAAGCTGGGGCTTGGTTACGAGTTCTGAATTATTATTATTTCTTATTGTTTAGCTTTGAGTAAATCATTTTAAAGTATGATTGTTATTAATAGCATTATGAATAATATTGCCAATTTTTCGATTAATATTTTTATGGACTCAAATAATAACTATTATAATTCGATTATATAAATATATAATTTGATTAATTTTATTAATTATTTGATTAATAATATTTATATGTTGATATATTAATTTTAAATTTTGATTTGCTAATTTGATAAATTGATTGATATTATTAATCATTTGATTATGCTCAAAACGTTAATAAAGTGCTTCAAAACGTTAATA
>JANJUO010000164.1 GCA_024710535.1 bacterium | reverse complement strand
AATAAGATTTTCATCATATTTAAAAACAGCCCAATCTATCGAAGCATTAATATTTTTTCCAAACAACATAAAATTGGAAAAAATTATCAGCAACAATAACTTTTTCATAAAATTTCTCCAAAAAAAATTGCCGTCAATTGGTATTAACGGCAATCTTGCAAAAAAAATGTAATTTTAATAAATATTAATTACCAAAATTAATGCCTACAGATAATCTGTGAATCAAGCCCAAATTTGCAGTAGGATTTACTGAGTAATCAAATCTTCCGCCAAATGCTCCAGCGAAATATTTAACGCCTAAACCGCCACCAAGTCCAAGTTGGTCGCTACCCAATAAATAGCCAAGTCTCAAAACGAGCAAATCATTCCAAGTACATTCAGTACCGATAGATAATTGTTCAGGTGAATCTGAATAAGTTACAAAGTCTGTTGCCGCAAGCACAGTATAGGTTTCATCTTTGTAAACTTCAGATGATAGACCCGCTCTAAAAGCAATTGGTAATGAGAAATCATAAGAAACATAGTTTGCATCCCAAGGTGAAGCCCAAAGTAACTCATTATAACTTTTTGTAGTTGTCAAATCCTGACCTTCATATCTTTGTTTTCCACCAAGATTAAATATAGCAAAACCAATGTTGATACCATAAATACCGGTATGATAGATAGATCCAACATCAAATGCCAATCCCGATGCATTAACCGAACTAAAGCCATTATTGATATATTTAGCAGTAATTCCAAATGCAAATTGTTCAGTTAGATAGCCACCAACAGACAAGCCAATAGCAATATCATTAACAGAATATTTTGCACCTGTTCCTTCAGGTCTTTCCATAGTTGTGATAGGAATATCACTTTTACCAAAAGAAGTAAAACTCACTGCCATTGTGAAATCGCCCATAGGCATAGACATAGCAGCCCAATTATGGTCGAATTCTGCAAACCATTGTGTATTATTCAAATCAACCGAAAATCCTTTCACACTTGCCATTCCGGCAGGATTCCACCAGATAGCAGTTAAGTCATTTGCTAATGCAGTATATGCACCGCCTAATCCATTTGCTCTTGCACCAACAGGTATTTTCAAAAATTGTGAGCCAGCGGCACCAACTTTTGAGAAAACACCACCTTTTGATGAACTATATGTTTCATTTGCAGAATATAACTCACCAAACATCAAACCGGCTAAAACAATTATACTTAATATTAAATTTAATTTTTTCATTTTATTCTCCTAATTTTTTAAACAATCCCCTGCAAATTATGCAGGGGTTTGAAAATTTTATTCATCAAGTAATCTAAATCCACCAACAACAATGCTGAATGTTTTAACTGTTTGTGCGCCGTCTGGTGTTGTGATAAGTGCTACCAAAGTCTGACTTTGTGATCTTTGTCCATTACGTGTTAATAAATCCCATACTTCAACTGATGCTTCAAAACTATTATTTGCACCTGCTGCATCATGATCGATTGAACTTACCAAATCACCAGTTACTGTGTAAATGTCAATTTTACATTTGTTTGGCAATTTTGTGAAGTATAATTTTGAATCATAAGGAGATCTAACACCTTGATGTGTAATAATATAAGGATTTGGAACAACCATAATCTGATCTAAATCCGAATCTTTATATTCTGTAACAGTTGCATCTGAAATTTTGAATCTAACTTTTGCACCTGGCATAGGCAATCCTAATGCACCACCATAAGTAGTTGCAACAATTTTGTCACCAGCTTTAAAATCAATATTATTTTCAACTTTAAAGTCTGAACCTTTAATTGTAGGCATTGATGCAGTAAATTTCAAAGATGATACAACAGCGTTTGGTTTGTTTGCATAATTGAATACATACCATGCACCATTGATATTCAAGAAGTTAGCAAAATCGAGCCACTCTTGTCCATCAAGTGATTGTCCAGTCAAATAATATCTTCCTTGTTTACCAATTGGGCTACCCCAAACATCTTTTGGAATGTTGCTGTAAGATAAATCACGACATTGAAATTTTGTGATTGTATTTGGAACATTCGAATTTCTTTGAGCATTTGTAGCCGCAAAACCAAGTGCAAACGAAGTAAATTTGTTTACATATTCAGTCATTTTCTCTGGGCTAATCAATGCAAGATTTCTTGGATCCGGATAAAATCTATGGTTTTTGTAAACATCTTGTAAACTTGCAGTAAACAATCCGCCGGCACCGGAGTAATTAAATGATTGATCAATTGAAGGTGCACCTCTATATAATGGAATTTCCATCAAATTAACATCACTTGGATATTTAACTTCTACTGAGTCGCCAGTAATTGAACCACGTTTGTAAGTTAATGTGTTTTTGATTTTATAAATCAAATAAGGAACTCTAAACTTCTTAACTGTAGGATTAGCATCAGTATTATTAAATGATAATTCTAATTCTTCCTCACCTCCAGGCAAAAATTCGATTTCATAAATACCAGGACCATTATTAAATCCATGTACAATTGGGCTATGTCTATTAAAGTCCCATCCCACTTCTTGAATGTTGTTCACATAACTTTGAGGCGTGGTTTGGTTGAAAGACACAGTGGTAGCCATGCTTGCTTGAGTATTTACCATATAAATTGAATCTGGTCTGTATCTTCCGCCCCATTGTTGCAAGCCGAAGTTGAAACTTAAGCCCAAAGTACCATAAGCTTCATCATTCCATCCAAATGTGTAGCAGAAACCAGGATTTTTGAAATCACCAGTTGTAAACAATCCTGACATTGGCTTGATTCTCTTTGAATATGGAGTACCAAAATCTTTGATTGGATCGTTTGGATCGAATGGGTCAATTGTATCGGTTGTACGTAATACTTGTGATGCAGTATAGTCAGTTAACCAATCTGCCCAGAAGAATTGGCAAGGTTCTTTTTCGAACATAACCAAATTTCTGTATAATGTATCATTTGTTTTTAAGTCTTTCAATGTAGCAATACTTCTATATAAACCAAATTTGGTTGCAGTAGTTGTGCTACCTAAAGTTAATTCACGTGCTTCAAAAAATGGTTGGAATTCAAGTTCGAGTTCTCTTCCTGCAAATTTCTGCATTACTCTATCTTTATCGATAGCAAATAATTTGAAATTATACAAACCACCAATTTTATCATTATCAACAAAAACTGTTTCAAATTCAGGGTATTTACCTATTGGAGCGGCTGTAGGTATAACTTCGATAATATTTGGTAATCCAACAGTTGCTTCGTTGATTTTCACATCAGTAGGTTGCTGGTAATCACCTTCATCATAAGCAAGAATTTTATAGTAATATGGAATATTATTATATATTTTTTCTGTAGTTGGAATTTTTCCATCATCATCAATAAAGCCGTCACGTCTATCATCACCAATATCAACAAGAGTTCTGTTATTTGTTATCGCCGCCATATACGGTTTGATAACTCCTTCGATAACTTCAGGTTTTTGTTCTATATCATTGAAAGATATTTTTACAGATTTTTTCTTAATGAAAGCATAAAGTGAATCAGTTAATTCAGTGATATAACCTGCATCATTCATTGATCTTTTCATTAAATCCCTATAATTCGAAACACCTTTAGTAAGATT
>JANJUO010000425.1 GCA_024710535.1 bacterium | reverse complement strand
AAGGATGGGATTGCCCAAGAGCCGCTGTTTTGATAATATTTAGAGAAATTGGAAATACAACATTTGGTATTCAAACTGTAGGAAGAATTCTAAGGATGCCAGAGCAAAGACATTATGATAATGATTTACTTGATTATGGCTATGCATTTACTAACATACAATCAAATAATATAATTTTTCAAGCTGACGATTTAGATTATTTCAATACACAAATAGCAAAAAGAAGAGAGAATATTACTTGTCAGAACCTAAAATCATCTTATATTGTAAATGATAGAGATAGTGCTGGGTATTTATTATCCAATTTCAATAGATTATTTTTTAAATTGATTGAAGAAGAATATGGAATTGAACAAATTCCCGAACTTACACTTTTTTCAACAGAAGAAGAAGAAACTATAAATGCACAATTTGAATTTAACAGAAAAGCATTAGAACAAAAATTCTGGAATTTAAATGCTGATGAAATTGAAATCAAGATACCTACCAATATCACAATAGATAGTTATGAAGTAGATAATCAAGTTTCAGGTAGGATAGAAAATTTTTCCAAAACACAAGCTGAATTGAGTGAGTTATTAGATAGATTTTGTTATGATTCAATCACATTATTAAATAGAGCAAAAAGTTGGAAAGTACTGAAAAGTACTTTGATTGAATTTGTTGAATATTATATTGGTTTTGATGAGTATAAAGCACGAAAAGTATTGTTGTATAGTGCGAATCAAGCAATCTTAATAGAACTTATCCAAAAAGCATTAGAGCGATATGATGTTTGGCAGAAAGAACGTGGCAATAAAAACAAGCGACAGAAAACAACAGAATGGCAAGTTCCTGCAGAAAGAAGTTATTCAGAGGTCTATCATAAAAAATCAGATGTAATCAATCATGCTTTATCACCTTATTATGAATTGAACAATGTAAGTAATCCTGAATTGAAATTTTCTGAACTACTTGAACAGCATAAAGATAAAATTGAATGGTGGTACAAAAATGGTGATAAAGGCAAGGAGCATTTTGCTATAAGTTATAAAAATATTGCTGATGAACTTTCGCTATTTTATGTTGATTTTGTAATTCATTTCAAATCAGGTAAAATTGGATTATTTGATACAAAAACAAAGCGTTCTGATTATGAAGCTCCCCAAAAACATAATGCTTTAATTGACTACATAAAAAATGAAAACCAAAAGAATCCCAACTTACACTTATTTGGCGGCATAACAATTGCACAAGAAATAAATGGAGTTGTAACATTTAGATATAGTAATAATAATATTAATGATACAAATGATTTAACTGGTTGGGTATTCTTCAACCCAGCAACAATATAGGAGAATAATGTATGGCACACAAAGGATTAGATTCAACATTTGTTCATCATGGTATCAGAAAAGATGATATGAAAATGCTTGAAAAGATTGCAGTTACTTATGAGATTGATTCATCATGGCTTAAAGAATTAATGCAATCGTTTCATGAAAAGAAAACAAAGAATCCTGAAATTGAAGATAAAGAAATTACAAGATTAATTGAAGATTATTTAAATAAACTTTAAATCTAAAAGGTAAGCACAATGATAATAAAAAAAATTAAGGCAGAAAACTTTAAAACTTATCTTAAATTAGATTTGAATTTAGAGCCAGATGATGAAAGACCAATTATTCTAATTGGCGGACAAAATGGTGGCGGAAAAACAAGTTTGTTTGAAGCAATTTATGGTGCATTATATGGTTTGGAAATAAAAAATCAGAGCCACTTTCACCAGTTGTTTAACGCAGGCAATAATTCAGCAACAGAAAAGCAAATTGTATTGGAAATAAATTTTAGTGGCAAAGTATTAAATGAACTTCAAAACTATGTTCTAACGAGAACTTACAAACTCAATGATTTAGGAAATCCATTAGAATTGGTAAAATTGAATATGAACGGTAATATATTTAATTATAGTTCAGCTGAACCAATTAAAATGAGAACAAAAACAGAAAATGAAGTTAATAAGATAATTAGAGCAAACTTACCAAAAGAACTTAGCCATTATTTTTTGTTTGATGCAATGCAATCTGGTACATTATTAAAAGAAGACCAACTCGGCAGAGTAATAAAAGAGAATATTGAGAATGTTATGGGCTTTAATAAGTATCTTCAATTAGCAAAGTGTTCAGGCGATTTATATGAATATTATACTGCTCAAAGAATCAAAGCTGAAAAAGAACGAACAGAATACTTAGGTTTAGTTGAATCAAAAAAGACAAAAGAAAATGAACTGCAATCAAAGGAATCAATATTAATAGATATTGAAACTTACTTAGTTAATAATAAAGATGAATATGAGCAACTGAAATCTGGTCTATCACAAGAATCAACTCTTAAAGCAAAAATTCAACAAATGAAAAGTGATATAGAATCAAACAACAAGAAACAAAAAACTTATCGAGAAGAAATAGAATCATTTGTAAAAAATCTTGAACAAAATATTGGTTTGCCAAAACTTGCTGAAGCATTTAGAAGTAGAATTGAAAATATCATTAAAACCAAACAACAATTAGAGTTATCAACAAGCAAATTACCTACTAAGGCACAAACTGAACAAATTATAATTGAAACAATTTCATATCTTAAAAACAAAAATATTGTAAATAGAGAAATACTTATAAATGAAATAGTTGATTTCATAATGAAGGATAATACAGTTAAAATTAATGAAGAGGAAGAACTCAGTATTTTTGAAGGTAATGAACTTAAATCATTAGAAATGTTAGTAAATACAGTATATTCAAATCCATTTCCTTTCTTGAAGAACGAAAAAGAAGATTTAAATAAAAGTATTACTATGTTGAGTAAAAACAAAAAAATAATTGAAGAACTTGAGAAGCAAATCATTGGAAATGACTTTTCTCTTGTAAAAAGTTATGAAGAAAAAGTTGAAGAAGTGTCAAATCTCAAGAATGTCATTAATGCTGTAAAAGAAGAAGTTAAAAAAATTGAAGTCAAATTGAACCAATTTGATATTGCAGAAGAAGCAGAACCAGACCCAAGATATGAATTATTGAAAAAACTAAAGCCCTTTTTCTTAGAAAGTGTTAAGCAATTATTGAATGAAAAGAGAAATAATATTGAAGAAACATTGTTGAAAGATTTAAACATTCAT
>JANJUO010000636.1 GCA_024710535.1 bacterium | reverse complement strand
GATGGCTTTGAAGCAACAAAAATTTTAAGAAATCAGGGCAATGAAATGCCGATTATTGGATTTACTGCTTTTGCTTTGAATTCGGAAAGTGATATGGTATTGAATTCAGGATGTAATGAATATCTTACCAAGCCACTAAATGTAAATCACTTATATGATATTTTCGATAAATATTTGAATTAAGAATATTATTCCAAAATTATAAATGAAATTCCCCCACAGAAACAAAACAATTTAGGATTGAATAATTTTTAGTTAATCAATCCAATTTTTTTATTTTTCGAGCTATTTTTACAGTAGATATTGTAATGCCAATTCGTTTTCAACAAGTTGACTCAAAATTCAAAGCCACTAACTGAATTGTTTTTCCATAATTAAAAAATATTGAACTGAAATTTAGGATTATTTATAAATAATAACTATTTTAGTGTTTTATATTTCTGAATCTCTTTGGAACAATTCAATGAAAGATGCGAAAAGACAAATAGAAATTTTGGAAAAAAAAATTGATTCACTCAATAAATGGAGCCAAAATTTCGCTTTTGAAATCAATTCATTACGTAATGAAATCAATTTATTGAAATCCTCAATAGTTAGCGAGCAGGATGAACCTCGAATTACAAGTGAAGAAATTCCCAAAAATGCAATTAATATTGAGCCACAAATTGAGCAAAAAACTATACCGCCAAAACCGACATTAAATACGCAAATTCCAATACCACCAAGAAATATAAGAAATAATTATTCTGAACCATTAACTTCAAAAATCAATCTCGAAAAGTTTATTGGCGAAAATTTAATTAACAAAATCGGTATATTGATAACAATAATTGGCATCGGAATTGGTGCAAGTTATGCAATCGAACATAATTTGATCAATCCTCTAACAAGAATTATTTTGGGATATTTTTCTGGAATTCTTATTTTGGGAATTTCTTATAAATTGAAGCCAAAATATGAAAATTTCAGTGCAGTATTGCTTGGTGGCGGCTTTTCGGTTTTATATTTCATTACATTCTTTGCATATAGTTTTTATAATATGCTACCACAATGGCTTGCATTTTTGCTGATGCTTGTCATAACAGGACTTACGGTGTTTTCCTCTCTCAAATACGATAATCAGGTTATTGCACACTTGGGCTTGGTTGGTGCATACACTATTCCGTTCCTACTCAGCAACGATACCGGCAATGTCTTGATTTTATTTTCATATATGACATTCATAAATATCGGCATTCTATTGATTTCATTCAAAAAGTATTGGAAATCGCTGTACTATTCATCATTTATTTTCACTTATCTGATCTATCTTTTCTGGTATAACGCAGATTATAATTCAGCGGAACATTTTATGATTGCAGTTTCATTCATTTCGATATTTTTTTCCATTTTCTATACAGCATTTCTTGCATATAAATTGAAGATGAATGAGAAATTTGCCGCATTTGATTTGGTTTTACTTTTTATAAATTCGTTCATTTATTATTCTTTAATTCGCGATATTTTCGACAGCGATAAATTTGCGAAAAATTTTGATGGATTGATCACGCTTGGCAATGCTTTTCTGCATTTTGTGATTTATATGTTTGTTCGTAAAAAAGCAAATATTGATAACAAAATCGTAAAATTTATTTTGGGAATGGTAATTTCCTTCATCACAATAGCAATTCCTGTGCAATTTGACGGCAGTTGGGTAACGGGATTATGGATCGCTGAAGCAGTAGTTTTGTTCTGGATAACATCCAAATATTACGATAAAATTTATGAATATTTCTCATATACATTGATTACTTTTGCATTTTTGAGTTTATTATTTGATTGGGATACAAATTATAGAATTACAGAAGTTCATAAATTAAAAGAGAGTTTTATGTTTCTTTTGAATATTAATTTTATGAATTCATTGATATTCATAATTGGTCTTGGAATAATTAATTATTTGAAATTCAAAGATGAAAAAATAATTTCCGAAACAGATAATGTGATAAGGACATTAATTTCATTCTCAATTACAGGATTATTAGTCATTGTAATTTTTATTTCTTTTGGCTTAGAAATTTCTCTTTTTTGGCAGAAGGCATATCTTGATTCGGCAAAAACAATTTATTTAAGCGATGGAAATATAGATCAAATGCATCAAAACTTCAATCTGATGCGATTTCATGATATTTGGCTAATTAATTATTCGATGGTTTTTCTTGTAATTTTAACTTTTCTAAATGCAAAGAAATTCAAAATGGAATCATTAATTAAATTGAATTATTTTTTGAATATTGTGATGTATTTGATTTTTGTATTTTCGGGAACGTTCATACTTTATATGCTATCACTTTCTTATTTGGATAACAAACCAAGTGATTTCTATCAGCATAGTATTTTCAATTTGCTTATTAAATATATTTCTTATGCGATTTTTGGAGTACTTAATTATGCAACATACCAATATTTCACAGAAACAATGAGTTCGAATAAATTATTGAAATACTTCGATATACTTCTGTATTTTTCAATATTCTGGACCATAAGTTTTGAATTAGTAATTTGGATGAATTATTTTGATTCGACACATACATTCAAATTGGGATTGAGTATTTTGTGGGGAATTTATTCATCATTATTGATTGCATTGGGGATTTGGAAAAAGAAAAAGCATTTAAGAATTTCTGCAATTGTATTATTTGCTATTACTCTGCTGAAATTATTTTTCATAGATGCCTCGCATTTGGCAACAATTCCAAAAACAATTTTATTTGTAACTTTGGGAATCCTGCTGTTGACAATTTCATTTTTATACAACAAATACAAGCATTTAATTTCAGATAATTCAGAAGAAAAAATTGATTGATATTATATAAAAAAATGTGCCGCAGTCTTTCGGATATGCGGCACATTTTCATTTAGGAACTTGAATTTTTAGTCCAATTTACTGATAATAGAATCCATAATAGCAATACCCTTATCAATATCATCTTTATTGACATTCAAAGGCGGTCTAAATCTCACGGATTTGCTTCCGCTTGGTAATATCATCAATTGTTCATTCATACAGTCCTGAACGAATTTACTGCGTTTTTCTTTATCAATAAAATCAATTGCTCTAAACAGACCTTTACCTCTTGCATTCGACATTTTACTTGGGTATTTATTTTGCAAATCAATCAATTTCGAATCCAAATAATTTCCCATTTGATAAGCATTTTCAACTAAATTATCCTCTTCGATAATTTCAAGATATTTCGTAGAGCGAACCATATCAATAAAATTGCCACCCCAAGTAGAATTTATTCTGCTTGAAGTATGGAATACATTATCCGGCTCAACATCAATTTTATCAGTCGCAAGCAAGCCGCAAACCTGCATTTTCTTGCCGAAACTCATCAAATCAGGCACAATATCAGTATGTTGAAAAGCCCACATTTTGCCTGTTAATCCCAAGCCGGTTTGAACTTCATCAAAAATCAGCAGAGCTTCATTTTCATCGCAAATTTGTCTTAATTGCTTCATAAATTCATTTCTGAATTGATTATCGCCACCTTCGCCCTGAATTGGTTCGATTATAATTGCCGCAATGTCATCTTTATTATCAATAAATGCTTGCTTAATTTGATTTAAAGATTGATTCTCGAGGTCGATAATTTTTGCTAAATTTTCATCGTTAAGCGGAAATGTGATTTTTGGATTCAAAACACGCGGCCACTCAAATTTCGGAAACAAAGCCACTTTATTCGGATCGGTGTTTGTCAAAGACATTGTATAGCCGCTTCTGCCGTGGAATGCCTGCATAAAATGAAGGATCTTATGACCCTTTTCGGAAGTGTATCCTTTTCGGAAATTTTGCCTCACTTTCCAATCGAATGCAGTTTTGAGCGTATTTTCAACAGCGAGCGAGCCGCCACCAATAAAAAATGAATATTTGAATTCCGATGGAACTGCCACTTTGAAAAATGTTTTTACAAATGTAGCCATTTCTTCTGTATAAATATCGGAATTAGATGGCTTGTTTAGTGCTGCCAATCCGATATATTTTATAAAATTTTCGTCCATCATTTTCGGATGATTCATCCCAATCGGCATAGACGCAAAGCAAGTAAAGAAATCGATATAACTTTTTCCGCTACGTTGTTCAACAAAATTTGCACCATTGCTTCTAACCATATCCAAAACAAAATCATAACCATCGGCAAGCATGTATTCAGACAATTCTTCTAAAACATTTTCAGCTTTAACATAATACTTCGGATAATATCCGGCTAAATTACTTAATGACATAATTAACCTCAAAAAAAAATTTATTTAATAAAAAAAGATTCAAACACAACAACCAAATTAACAAATATTAATTGTTAGGGTATCAAACTCGAAAAATGAAGTGCAGATAATGTGGCAAGACGATGTAATTGACAAGTAATAAAAGAACCGCCACGAATTGTTCCGTGGGCAATCATATTTACATTTGCCGTTAATGTCTTATTTCTCATAAATGTAAAATTACGAAAAACTTTTTGAAAATTAAAGAAAGTAGCACCAAAAAACAGAAAAAATTAAAAAAATTAAAAAAAAATCACAATTCTTGAAAATTTTTTTTTATCATTCAAAAATAATCACTTATCTTTGAAGTTGTTAAAAATGAATTTAAATTTAATTTTTATTATTAATTTTTTGTTTAATGATATAACAAAAATTTCGTAAATTAAAGTTTTAAATTTTATAATTTGTAAATAAGTTTTTAAAATATTAGTTTTTAAGTATAAAATGGAGTGATATTCATTATGTCGAGCTCAGCAGGAAAAAAAAGAAGTTTACAAGTCCAACACATTTTTGTTGCACTTGGATTAACAGCAGTATTCTTCTATATAGTATTCTATATGGTGGTGCCTACTGCATTGGCAGGTTTTGTGGTTCCTTTGTTTACTCCAACAGCAGAGCAACAAGTTAGAACACCTTTTGTGAAGTTTGATGGTTTGGTTTGGGCAACATCTACGGCTGAAAAAGCAGGTGCGGCTAAAGGCAAGACGGTTTCGAAAGAATATATCAACAAAGAGTTTATTTTCGATTTTACAGCGAAAGCACGAAACGAAGAAGAACATGGCTATACCAAAGTAGGTTCAGAATGGTATGCAAAAGCACCGGTTTTGGGCGAGCATGCTATTTACATCGAGCCTTATGTTGGATTTTTATTGGTTGCATTTGTAATTTCAATTGCTATGATGATTGTTGTAACTATGTTTATGCCAACATCTTTAGGATTGATGTCGTTACTGTTTGACAGACAAATTGAAGATACGAAAATAAAGCTCAGACTTCAAACAGGATTTGCAGATCACATTATTGAATTACTCATAATGCCGGATGACAAGCTCAAAGATAAAGATATTTCTGAAGTTCGATCACCATTCAGACTTGTTTGGGATAGAACATTTACTGAAGATATTGCATCTCCAATGCAAGCAATGAGATTCGAAGATGTATTCAGAATCGAAACTCCAGAAGATTTAGTAAAATTCAGAAATGATTTTCTTTATAATAGAATTCGTGAATTCTTCTCAGAATTCGTAGAAAAAGAAATTATCGACATCAAAGAAGCTTTACTATGGCGCAGAAACAAAATGCTTATTTCAAAAGGTTTCAAACTCTATATGTCTCACCACTTTACAGAAAAATATTCAAATGTGGTAACAGGTATGGCTTATGGCGGTGCGGCATTCTTGATCGTTGCGGTAGGTATTCGTGGTTTGAAATTCATCCCTGCAACTCGTCCTTCATTCATCTTACTTGCAATCGGTTTGGAATTTACACTTCTTGCACTTATGGCATTAACACTTGTTTATACTGAAGAAGAAGAACGTATGGACAAAATGCTTAAGAAAATGGAAGATGCAAATCGTTCTCAGCTTGAAGCATTGCGTAGCCAGCAAGCAGATATCCATCAACTTGCAAACGCATTGGTTGGTCAGACTGCTTCTATCATTCAGGCACGTGTTGAGAAATCAATTGAAGAATTTATGACAAATGCAGACAATGTTGAGAAAATTATTGGTCAGCAAATTGCAGAAAAAATTCTTATTTCAATAAAAGAAAACAAAACAAGATAATTTTTCTTGATTATTAAATTGAAAAAGTCGGTTTGAGATTAATTCTTGAACCGACTTTTTTTATAAATAGTTTTGATAAACGTTGGTTAAAGTATAATAAAATTCAGTAAATTGTTCAAATAAAAAATGCTGTTAATTTTATGAAATATGAGAGATAAGCATATAAAAAAAGTGCTAACTATCTTACATAATTAGCACTTTCAACAATTGAAAAGTGCGGAAGAGGGGACTTGAACCCCTACGCCTGGAAGGCACCACCCCCTCAAGATGGCGTGTCTGCCAATTTCACCACTTCCGCAAAAAACAGATTACAAATTTAATAATATTTTTATAAATAAAAAAAGAATTTTCAATAAAAATTAACAAAACCACGAATCAACCATTGCAGGAATAACGCATTGATAAGTTTTATGAATAAATTCATTTTTATATGAATCATAGTAATAATGCTCGGACATAGTTACTATATTATTGTAAATATAATTCAAAGCATCAATAAATTGATAAATTTCATCATTTGTTGTTGTTGGATGAAATGATGCTCTAACCCAGCCCGGTTTATCTTCAAGATTTCCGCTATCTATTTTGCATGCTATACTATGCGAATGATCTTTGGTAACATTAAGCAAGTAATGACCATAAGTACCTGCACAAGAGCAGCCGCCTCTGGTTTGGATACCAAAATAATCATTAAGTAATTTCACAACCAAATTATAATGGATATGCTCGAAATAAAATGAAAAAATTGATAATCTATGTTCGATATTATCCGCAAGAATGTGAAGTTTGGGGATTTTTCTTAATTCTTCAAAAATTATTTTATTCATTTCATTCTCGCGTTTTTCGATATTCTTCACGCCCATTTCTTCTTTAAGAATTATTGCTAAAGCAGTTCTGATGCCTTGCAAAAAGCCAGGAGTTCCGCCATCTTCTCTTGCTTCGATATCCTCGATGAAACTATGCTCGCCCCATGGATTAGTCCAATTAACAGTGCCACCGCCCGGTTGGTCGGGCACACGATTATTATATAGATTTTTATTGAAAATCAAAACGCCACTTGTTCCCGGTCCACCAAGAAATTTATGAGGGGAGAAAAATACAGCATCGAGTCTTTCAGCAGGATTTTCGGGGTGCATATCAATCTTGATATAAGGACCCGAAGCGGCATAATCTGCAAAGCAATAGCCATTATTTTCATGCATAATCTCAGCAAGACGATTGATTGGAGTTTGAATACCAGTAACATTAGAGCAACCGGTGAATGCTCCAATTTTGATTTTTCTGTTGCTGAATTGCTTTATTTTTTCTTCTAAAAATTGAATATCAACAAGTCCATTTCTATCAGGTGGAATAACAATAACCTCTGCAATTGATTCCATCCAACTTGTTTGGTTTGAATGATGCTCCATGTGTGTTACAAATACAACAGGTTTATCGTATTCTTTCAAATCTACAAATGGAAGAATTTTTTCTGGAACTCTTAATCCCAAAATTCTTTGTAACTTGCTCAAAGCACCCGTCATACCTGTTCCGGTTAGGATAATTACATCATCTTTGGAGGCATTGACACTTTTCTTGATAATTGATTGTGCTTTATGATAAGCATAAGTCATTGTTGTACCGGTTGCTGTAGTTTCAGTATGAGTATTGGCAACATAGCACCCAAAATTATTTATCATATTTTCTTCAATTGGCTTATAAAGTCTTCCGCTTGCTGTCCAATCAAGATAATTAATTCTACGAACACCGCTTGGAGTTTGGATATTTTGCTCCAAACCTAATATGTTTGCTCTAAATTTATTGAAATATTCTTGCATAATTTAAATTTGAAAATTTCTCAAAGTTCAAAATTACACAAAATTCACTTAATTTATTAATCAAAATATACAAAAATTGTGATTTTTAATTTTATTTATTAAAATTTATAAGTATTTTTGCTTTTTTTTAAGGGTGGGAAATGAAAAAATTGATTTTGATACTGTTGACTTTTGGAATTGCTTCGATTTTTCCTGATACAAAAGTCATTATTGATAGTGATATAACTTTGAAAGAAGCTTTAAAAGGAACAAAAGCACCAAAAGAGATAATTAACGACCAAATCATACTTGATGTTGAATACTATGGATTTGATAACAAACTCCATAGAGGGCAACTTGTTATAAGTAAAGCTGTCAAAGATGACATAGTTGGAGCATTTGAAATTATTAAAAAAACAAAATTTCCAATAAAAAAAGTTGTACCAATTGTAAAATATGGTTGGAGTGACAATAAATCTATGGAAGATAACAATACTTCTGCGTTTAATTACCGAACAATAGCAAATTCAGATAAATTATCCAACCATTCATTTGGCAAAGCAATTGATTTTAATCCATTTCAGAATCCGGCTGTTTATAATGACGGGAAAATTTCTCCAAAGGGAGCAACTTATGATGAAAATGTTTCAGGTACATTGCACGCCAAATCTGAATTAACAATTTTCTTTAAAGAAAGAGGCTGGCGATGGGGTGGAGATTGGACTTCACTAAAAGATTACCAGCATTTTGATAAAATTGACTGATTATAAGCTGTTTGTAATTTCAAAAACTGAATTATTATCTGAATTCAAAATTACATCAAAAAATATTTGAGTTCCAATTTTGTGTGTAGGAAGTAGCAATCTATC
The DNA here is from genome assembly GCA_024710535.1 of bacterium. Classification (GTDB taxonomy): domain Bacteria; phylum Bacteroidota; class Ignavibacteria; order Kapaibacteriales; family UBA2268; genus JANJUO01. The sequence continues at coordinate 640 of JANJUO010000636.1, read as the reverse complement.
CAAACAAGCATCAAGATAAAGCCATTCATAAGATTGGTGCTCATTAGATAGATTTATTTTCGATTTATTATCAACTAAAATTCCAAAAACCGGTGCAAAGAAAATCGTATCGCTTCGCCAACTATAGTAACTTGCAATATGAGGTATATTCCAAATTTTAAGAGGTTTAAGTCCGGTTTCCTCATAAGTTTCTCTCAATGCAGTTTGTATAGCAGATTCGCCATTTTCGATAGTGCCGGTAACAACTTGCCATAAATTTGGATAAACTCTCTCATTTTCTGCTCTTTTTAAAGTTAGAAATTTATAAACATCAAATTCTTCGTTAAAAGAAGCAATATGAACCTGAACGGAATTAGATGATAAATTTGACATGATTTCCCTATATATATTTTTCTACAAATTCGATTAAATGCTTGGAATCGTTCTCCCAATTATAATGATTCAAAAAAGCATTATAGGCACTTTTTGAATAATAATTATAATTTTTGAATTTCAGATCCGGAAGAATATTAAATACTCCCTCGGGACTTTCGCAATCGGCTACAAACCCTGCATCGCTTGAGTTTATAATTCTTGCAAGAGGTTTTGCTTTGGAAACAACAACCGGCTTTCCAAGAGCAAAATAATCGAATATTTTATT
>JANJUO010000393.1 GCA_024710535.1 bacterium | reverse complement strand
AAAGGCAAAAAATAAAAAGTAAATATATAGTATATAATATATAAATAGTATAAAACAATGAGAAAAAGAAGAGCAGAGAAAAGACAATTAGTTCCGGATCCAAAATTCGGTGATTTGATCGTTTCTAGATTCGTAAACAACATAATGATGCAAGGCAAAAAAAATACCGCAAGAAAAGTAGTTTATGACGCAATGGCGATAATTGAAGAAAAAACAAAGCAGGATCCTTTGGAAACATTTAAAAAAGCTGTTTCAAATGTTGCTCCTCTTGTTGAAGTTCGTTCCCGTCGTGTTGGTGGTGCTACTTATCAGGTGCCTGTTGATGTTCGTGAAGAAAGACGCATTGCTTTAGCAATTCGCTGGCTTAAAAACTATGCTTCAAGCAGACGTGATAAATCTATGGCAATGAAACTTGCCTCAGAATTGATGGCTGCTGCAAAAGGCGAAGGTTCGTCAGTTAAAAAACGTGAAGATACCCATAGAATGGCTGAAGCTAACAAAGCTTTTGCACATTTTAAATGGTAATAAATTTTATATGTTGTTCTTTGTAAATTTAAAAAACCTTGCAGATTAAGCAATGCCACGCTTAACAGACATATCGAAGCTCAGAAATATTGGGATTATGGCGCATATTGATGCGGGCAAAACTACCACAACTGAGCGTATCCTGTTTTATTCCGGATACTTACATAAAATTGGCGCCGTTGATGACGGCACAGCATTTATGGATTATATGGAACAAGAAAAGGAACGGGGTATTACGATTATGTCTGCGGCAACAACATGCTTCTGGAAAGAGCATCAAATTAATATAATTGATACTCCCGGACATGTTGATTTTACTGCGGAAGTTCAAAGGTCTTTGCGTGTGCTTGATGCAGCCGTAGCCGTTTTTTGCGGTGTAGGTGGAGTTGAGCCACAAAGTGAAAGAGTCTGGCATCAGGCAGATGAATTTCACGTGCCAAGAATTGCTTTTGTGAATAAAATGGATAGAGTAGGTGCGGATTTCTACAGAGTTCTCGATATGATGCGAGATAAACTGTATGCAAAACCAATAGCACTGCAAATTCCAATTGGTTCGGAATCGACATTCAAAGGCATAATAGACCTCGTTAAGATGAAAGCGTTATACTTCGATGCTGAAAGCTATGGTTGGGAAATTATTGAAGATGAAATACCTTCGGATATGGCTGAAATTGCTGAAGAATTTAGAAATAAATTGATTGAAGCAGCGGCAGATATTGATGATGGTATTATGGAAAAATTCTTTTCAGGTGAAGAGATTTCAATTGATGAAATCAAATCAGCGATTAGAAATGGAACAGTTAATCTTCTGATAAATCCCGTTTTTTGTGGTTCGTCTCTGAAAAATACAGGGGTTCAACCGTTGATGGATTCGATAATTGATTATCTGCCATCACCTCTTGAAGTTAAGTATTTTGATGGGTACGACATAAAAGATTCTGAAATAAGAATTAAAAGATTGCCAAATGACGATGAGCCATTTTCGGCACTTGCTTTTAAGATTCTTACAGACCCATTCATCGGTAAACTAACCTTCATCAGAATATACTCCGGCACATTAAAAGTCGGACAAACAATTCAAAATTCCTCCGCAGAAAAAAAAGAACGCTTAATGAAAATCATGAAAATCTACGCGAATCGTAGAGAAGAAATTCAAGAAGCGTATGCCGGCGATATTGTAGCAATTCCCGGATTGAAATTTACTCGTACAGGCGATACGATGTGTGAAATGAACCATCAACTCGTTTACGAAAAAATTTCATTCACTGAGCCTGTAATTAATCAAGCAATCGAAGCAAGAACACTCGCAGATCAAGATAAATTGATTGAAGCATTGGGGAAATTATCCGAAGAGGATCCAACTTTTAAATCAAATTATGACGGTGAATCCGGACAGTTGATAATTAGCGGTGTTGGTGAACTTCATCTTGAAATTATGGTTGACAGACTAAACCGAGAATTCAATATTCCTTGTAGAGTTGGCAAACCTCAAGTTTCTTATAGAGAAACAATATCTGAATTTGTTGAGCAAGATGCAACATTCGATAGGCAAATGGCAAATAAATCTCAATATGGCAATGCCGTAATTACTTTAGAGCCTTCAGAAAGAGGTCAAGGTATAATTGTTGAGAATAAATTACCAAAATCAAAAATGCCTGAGTTATTGATTAAAGCTCTTGAGCTTGGAGTTAAAGAGGCGCTTAATGTAGGTACGCAAGGCTATCCAATGATAGATGTTAAGGTTAGCATAATAGAATCGAACTATTTGCTTGAATCATCAACAGAATTGGGTAATAAAATTGCCGCTACTACAGCTGTAAAAGATGCTTGTAGAAAAGCTGGAACAATTTTATTAGAACCATACTTTAATGTTGAAGTAATTTCACCTGAAGAATATGTAGGAGATATTATCTCTGATATTAATTCGAGAAAAGGTAGAATTGAAGGAATTGAGCAAAGAAATATTCTACAAGTTGTAAAAGGCGTTGCACCATTATCTGAGATGTTTGGATACGTAACGAAACTTAGATCCCTTAGTCAGGGAAGAGCAGTTTACACAATGACATTTTCTCATTATGAAACTGCAAACATGAAAAATTATTATTGAAAGTTAGTAAATTATTATATTTTTAATCAAATTATTTGTTTTTAGGAGCAAATTAAAATGGCAAAAGAAAAATTTGACCGCTCGAAACCTCACGTTAACGTGGGTACTATTGGTCACGTTGACCATGGCAAAACAACTTTGACTGCCGCTATTACAATGGCTTTAGCTTTGAAAGGTGGTGGTGAAAAAAGATCATTCGACTCAATTGATAATGCACCTGAAGAAAAAGCACGCGGGATCACAATTGCAACTGCTCACGTTGAGTATGAAACTGCAAATCGTCATTATGCTCACGTTGATTGTCCAGGCCACGCCGACTATATCAAAAATATGATTACCGGTGCTGCTCAGATGGATGGTGCTATTTTAGTTTGCGCCGCTACTGACGGACCTATGCCTCAAACTCGTGAACATATTCTTTTAGCATATCAGGTTGGTGTACCTCGTATCGTTGTTTTCATGAACAAAGTTGATATCGCTGACCCAGAATTGTTAGAATTAGTTGAAATGGAATTAAGAGAATTATTAAGCATGTATAAATTCCCTGGTGATGAAGTGCCTATAATTCCTGGATCTGCTCTTCATGCACTTGATGCTGGCTCAACTGATGGCGTTGCTATCGATGATCCACGTTTCGATTGTATTTGGAATCTTATGGATGCAGTTGATAATTACATCCCAACTCCAATGCGTGAAGTTGATAAACCATTCTTGATGCCGGTTGAAGACGTGTTCTCAATTACAGGTCGCGGTACAGTAGGAACTGGTAGAATTGAACGCGGTATAGTAAAAGTTAACGAAGAAGTTGAAATCGTTGGTTTTGGCTTGAAAAAGAAAACAACTTGTACTGGCGTTGAAATGTTCCGTAAATTATTAGACGAAGGTCGCGCAGGTGACAACGTTGGTTTATTATTACGTGGTGTTGATAAAAATGAATTGGAACGTGGTATGGTTATTGCGAAGCCAAATTCAATCACTCCTCACCATAAATTCTCTGCACAGGTTTACGTATTGAAAAAAGAAGAAGGTGGAAGACATACTCCATTCTTGAATGGTTACCGTCCGCAGTTCTATTTCAGAACAACTGACGTAACTGGTGCGTTGACTTTGCCAGCTGGCGTTGAAATGGTTATGCCTGGTGATAACCTTGATGCTATTGAAATCGAATTGATTACACCAGTAGCGATGGAAGAAGGTTTAAGATTTGCGATTCGTGAAGGCGGCAGAACTGTAGG
>JANJUO010000352.1 GCA_024710535.1 bacterium | reverse complement strand
CATTACAAAACTACCCAAAAAAAAGAAAACGTTTTAGTCGCTACCGTACAATCTAAGAAGATTCATTATGATTTTTTAATTCGATTGTTAGTTTACGTAAATTTTTAAAATACTCTGATAACCAATCGTAATTCAGAGTTTCTTTAGTTATTTGCAAATAAAAATTATCAATAACAATTGAGAATAATATTTTAACTAATTTTGATTTATCAAGAAGCCCTAAGTCTTTAGCCCAAACTTCCATAATTGCCATTTCTGATAATTGATTGGATAATTCAAAACAATCCCTAAATTTTACATTAGCTCTATTTATCCTAAGTTGTCTATTGAAGAGTAAATCTAATTTAAATTCTAATAAAATATTTATCAATTCAGGATCAATGCTTTTACATCTCCGTTCTTTTTCGGCTACAATTTTTGTTCTGTCAAGATGATAACTTAAAAGAATATCTGTAAATATATCTAAATCAACAAAATGATGATAAAAAGAAGATTTACTGATTTTCACTTTCTTGGAAATAGTTTCTACTTTAAGTCCTTTAGGACCTTCATTTGCAAACAATTCATAACCTGCTAAAATCCAAGGTTCTATATTATCAATTTTCATTTTTTCTTATTTTCTTTTTCCAAAATTTGATGAAGCGGTCGGCTTCATTTCTCCATTAAGAATCATTAAAACATAACTTTTCAACTTTTTATAGTCAATTTCATCTGATTCCCAGCCAATTGGATATGAATAGTGGGTACCTGTTTCATTATCAATAGCACATAGCAAATGCTTGACTCCATCAAGTTCAAGTTCAGTTTTTTCAGTGAAAATCTTTTTTACAACATTATCTCCTGATTTGTCAAGAATGAAGAATTTATATATTGATTCTGCAAACTCTTTTGGTCTTTGGAAATATTTCTTTACACTTATTCTTTGTTCATTCCAATAAAATCCATCAACAGTTTCCCCCTTTAGTTCCATTAAATCCTCTGGTAACTCATTATTTTCATATTTTATCTTCAAAATATTGAAAACACTGTCACCCTTTATGAACTCTTCATTTGCATAATAAGCTTTAATCAACAAAGTATATAGATTTAGTTCTTCTGGAGCTTTTGAAAGCATTTCTGTATATGCCTTAATTGAATTTGGGTAGTTCTTTTTGTAACTATATTCAAGAATACCAATACTTTCCAATAGATCAATATAGATTTTGTCATCTTTATTTATTAAAGAAGCGCTTATTTTACATTCTTCTAAAGCATTGTCTAATTTATTTTGGATATGATAAATATTTGGAATTTTCAAATATGGATCACCATGTTCATATTCTTTTTCTCGTGCAATTAAAAAATAAACTAATGCTGAATCATATTGCTTTTGAAAATAAAACGCATTTGCTAATTCAGTGTAATTTTTTTGTCTTTGTGGATTTCTTAGTATAGCAATGCGAAAATCTTCTTTTGCTTTATCAAATTGCTTAAGATATCTAAATGCAAGACCTCTAAAAAGATATATTTGATCATCATCTAATCCTAGATTTATTGCCTTATCATACATCTTTATCGCATTTGCTTCATCTTCCAATTGAAAAAATGCAAAACCTATGTAATAGCATTCTTCTTTTGTAAGGGAAGTTGAATTTTCATATTCAATTAGTTTTTTATAATTTTTTTGAGAAAATAAATCTTCAATAGTCTGAGAATTACAATTCAAAGAAAAAAGTAAAATTATCAAAGGTAGAGTAAATTTTTTCATAGCACTTCACAAATTAGATACTTGAACAAACAATTACAAAACTATGTACTTAATTTTAAACAGCAAAATTTAATTATTTTATGGTAATGATTAATTAATAAAAAAAATGGAAAAACTTAATCCATAGAAATAGCAAACAATTTCTTAAATTTGTTATAAATTTAAATGAATGAATCACTTTCTAAAGTAATTCTTTATTTTCAGTTCTTCCTTCAATTTCTATATTGTTAAATCATGTTTATCCAATTATTGATTTTCAACTTAAGCAACACCGAATTTATAGATTTAAAAATTCAAAATTACGCTTTTCGTAAGGTATTAATTTTACAGCATTTATATTGTTTAAAATCTTTTTCAATGTAGTATGTAATTTCTTTTTGTTTGGTGGCTCATTGAAAAATAATTCATCCAAATCATCATCGACATATTCTAAAATTTCAAGCGTGAGTTCCTTGGCTTTATCTAAAAATTCATATTCATTTTCACATTCATAAGATAAAAGTCCATAATGTAGAGTTAAGTTATGAGTTAACTTCTCTGCAGTTTTAAGAATACCTTCATATACTTCCTTCGATAGGTCGTCTGTGTCAAAAGCCATATAAACTCCATACTGTTCTTATTACCATAATTTAATCACTACGTGGTAACGATTCTCTTTTATTCTTCTTGTTATCATAATTTAATCGCTATGCGATATTGTCATTTTTTATCACGTAGAGATTAAATTATGGTAACCAATCACTTTTAAAACAGTTTTATATCACGTAGTGATTATATTATGCTTGAGCACTTCTTCAAATATATATCTTTCATCATAATCAACCTCGAATTTCTTGAGCAATTCGATATACTCTTCTCTAAAAGTTCGTTTTTTATGATGTTCTTCTTGATTTTCAATGTATTTATATACTTTATCAATTTGAGATTTAGAATAAGAAAATCCACCATAGCCCGATTGCCATTCAAATTTTCCCTGCACCCATTTATTATTATTTATAAAAATAGAAGAGCATCGTTTAACTTCTTTCAACAATACAGATAGTGCTTCAATTGGATTATAACCTATCAAAATATGGACATGATCGGACATACCATTGACTATAAATAATTTATGTCCCTTTTCTGTAATTATACCTGCTATATATTTGTATAATTCATCTTTTTTATTTTCAGGAATAAGATTCTGTCTGCCTTTAACAACAAAAACTGCATGAATGAAAATCTGAGTGTATGTATTTGCCATAACAATTCTATAGTTTTAATGTTACCATAATATAATCACTACGTGATAACGATTCTCTATTATTCTTCTTGTTACCATAATTTAATCACTACGTGATATTTTCTTTTTATATCTCGTAGAGATTAAATTATGGTAACCAATCCCTTTCCGGGGTCAACTTTAATCGATATTCGATATTGCTTTTTAAAGCTCGTAATCAAATCCCAACTTGGTTACGGAAAATTAATGTTAATTTAACTAATAAACCTTTAAAATGCAAAAGCAAAAGTTAGTTGAGAGAATTAAGTTTTTTAGGATATTTTCTGAAAAAATTTAATTTTATGCTGTAAATCTTATTCCCATTTCTTTGAATAAAATAATTGAGTATTTCAAAAGATCATTTTTTGCTCTTGGCGACCAGATTATTTTTCTTTTAGCCATTGCTCAATTTCCAATTCTACTTGTTCATTAGTAAAATATTCACTGTTGGCAATTTGTTCACGTCCTTCGCTTATTTTTAATCTTTGTTTTGGTGAAGTTTTGTATGTTATTGATTCGGATTTAGAATCAATAATAGTTTTAATTGAATTCAAAAATGATTTATCATTTATTCCTGCAATTCTATGTATAAGAATATTTTTCAACTCAACTGTATTCATAATTCAATAAATTAAAATTAAAAAAAATTACTTTTATCAATATCAATAAGAGTTTTCAATGATAGTTTCTGCTCTCTCATTTATCAAGTCATAACATTATTCAAATTACAAATTTAACTAATAAACCTTTTAATTGCAAAATCAAAATTAGTTGAATAAATTGGTGCTTTTTTACATCTTTTTCTTACCAATATTATCCATAATAAATTAATACTGAAATTATATTTATGGCTGATTCTTCAAAAGGATAGACGTATCTCGTATGATTGATGCAGAACCAAAATATCCAAAACCATTATTTATGCTTTGCAAAATTGGTTCAACTTGTCCGCGTGCTTGTGCTTGAGCAAACCATCTTAAAAAGTTAAAATCAGGGACATAAATACTAACCTGATGTTTGCCAAAAAACTTGAATACACTCCAAACAATTGGAGTCGAAGTGGATGAGGTATCTCTTGCCGCAGGTATCGGTACAAATGATGTTAATTCCCTATATGCCCTATCATTACGAAATGGTCGCTCGATTCTACGGTTTTTTTCATTAGTCGGTGGATTTAAATATTCGCCATAACCACTGCTATCCAAACAACTAATTGAAATTAAATAAAAGTCTGCTTTTTCGGCTTTTCTCCATTCAATTGAATCTGTTGGAGGCAATTTTAATGAATCTATTGGATATTGGATGAATGTTTTTGGGGCACGCACCCACTCTGTTCTTGCCGGTGTAAAAGTTGTTCCGTTCATAACTTTGCCATCAACAATTACTTCAAGCTCATAAAGTTGGTTCGATTTTACAACATAACTTTCATCCGAATAATAATAACCGGGCTTTTTATCATTTCCGGGTGGATTATAATCAAGTAAAAATTCTTTGCCCTCCGTTTTGATTTTCACAATGGCATTAGATATTAATGATTTATCATAGCTGAAAGAATCTGCCAATGGCTGAGTTCGGATTACAGTAATATTGCGAATTGGTTCATCAACTATCAGCAAACCCTCAACTACTATATCCGGAGTGTAATCGGTGGGAGCGGGGTCTTCGCAAGCGATAAAAATCACTGCAATAAAACTGATAAATATTATATTTCTGAAAATTTTATATATCATTTTTGAATTTCGATTATTTAAAATCATATTAACTAAAAAACTATCATTTTATTTTTAAAAATAAATTTGAAAAAAAATAAAATTAGGCAAAACAAAAAATTTGCTTGTTCGTTATCAATTATGTTTGTTAAACATTTCTTTTAAAAAAGGAGAAAAAAAGAATGAAAAATATGAAATTTTTCGCCGCAGTTATGCTCTGCGTTTTCAGTTTGACTGTTGTTTCAGCATTTGCAACCGACAAATCTAAATCAGGATGCTGCACTTCAACTAAAGTTGAAAAAACTTCAACAAAATCAGGTTGCTGCACTGATAAAGCATCAAGCACTAAAAAAGATTGCTCAACAAAATGCTCAACTGAAAAAACTTCTACAAAAACTGAATGCAGTACTGATTCAAAATCATTGAAATCAGAAAAAACTGAATCAGCAAGCAAAAAAGAAGCTGCAAAAACTGAAGTAAAGTAATTGCAAAAATAAATAAAGGCAGTAAATCATAAAATTTACTGCCTGTTTTTGAGGATCGGTACTATTTTTTGTAAAATTTAATCCTCATCATCACCTTCGATAATAATTTTCTTTTCTGGCATCAATCTGAAGATATCTACTAATTGCTTCACCGAAAAATCATTACCTTTTAAATTTATTAATTCCAAATTTTTCATTTTATATATGCATTCCGGCAATTTTGTCAGAGAATTATTTTGCAATTCCAAAACCGTTAAATTTTTCAAATTGCATAAATCTTCCGGCAATTTTGTAATTTCATTATTTGATAAAATCAATACTTCAAGATTTCGAAAATTTGAAATTGAGCTTGGCACAGTTGTCAAATCCGAATCATCCAAATCCAATACATAGACATTATCAGGATTTCTATTTGCATCATTCAAGTTGTTATAAACAAAATTTTTATATTCATTTTCTGGATTTTTTGTAGAAGAATTGTTTGGCACAAGCCCAGCAATAGCCGAAGTAGTTTCATTTTGGATTTCAGTCATTTCTGTACTGATATTTTGAATTACTGCCTTGATTGCAGTTGGACTACCGTCATTTTGCTTTACAGATTGTGCGTATAGTTCTAATGAATTCAAAAAATGTTTCATTGCTTCTGCTTTCATATTTATATCACGATAGAAGTATCCGATATACTCATTGGAAACCGCCTGCCAATATACAGATTTCTGTTTAATCGCAATTTTATTGCCTTCATTGATATAATGTCCGGCTTTATCAAACAATTTCGCTTCACGATAAGTATTGCCAAGTTTCAGATAACGAATTCCAAGCTCAAGATTATCTTTCTGACTAAACAATGGCAAAACTACAGCAACTATTAAAAGAATTAATATTTTTTTCATTTCATTTCTCATAGATTATTGAACAGGTACCCACCAAAAACACATTCTCAAACCCAAACTTAATGCTGATAAACTATTTTCGGCAACCACAATGCGACCTTCCGGGCGATTGAATTGGAAAGAATTCGATGGAAAATAGATATTGTATGCAATAAATGCTTCCAATGGATAGAATTTAGTATATTTTCTGATGTTTAATTCAAAGCGTAAGTTTCCACCTTTCCAATCACTTCTGAAATTTTCAGCATTATAAATTCTACTGTTTCCCCAGAAATATCCACCACCAATTTTTATACCAGAACTAAATCCATCAAATTCGAATCTTGCCGGGAAATTTATATTTGCTCCAACAGAAAAGAAATTTGAGCGCCAATCTGTTTTTATTTCATTTTTTGCTTTATCATAATGCAATGTTGCAAATCTCGGAGAAATATATTCAGCCGAAAATTCAAATATATCAGATGATCCCAATAATGGCAAAGAGTTGAAATCTACTCTTGCACCAATTGAAGGAACAGTTTCAACAAATTCATTTTTGAAGAAAAACTGATTTCCAAGTAACGAAACAGAAACCACAGGAATGCTGTTTTGGAAATTTTTGCTGTACATTTCAC
>JANJUO010000312.1 GCA_024710535.1 bacterium | reverse complement strand
AAAGCTTCTACTCAATGAGCGGTTCAATTCGTTCGTTGAGTAGCACGAAGTGCATATCGAAACGAACATAGTAGCACGAAGTGCATATCGAAGTCAACAATTCCTAATTTATTAATAAATATACTTGCTATACATAATCTTAAATGATTTGGTTATTACGTCAAATTTCACGAAGTTTGTATATTGTGAAATATGTAACATTAGTAATCTTATATATGATATTACAGTGCAACATAATGTTCGCAAATTGTACAATTAATGTTTGATAAATAATGAAAACGATTATAGTTACAGGAGCTTCAGGATTTATTGGTAGATATTTTCTTGATAATTTAAAAGAAGATTATTTAATCTATGCAATTGCAAGACGGTCAAGAATGGAGGCAAATGTTCCATATCATCATAATATTAAATGGATTCAGGGTGATATTTCAAATAAAATTTCTATGTATGAAATTGGAGATTACATAACAAATAGCGGAGGGGCAGATTACATAATTCATCTTGCCGCATTTTACGATTTTTCTTATGATGATAATCCGGAATATTTCAGAAGCAATATTTTAGGAACAGAAAATGTGCTTGAATTAGGTAAACAAACTGGAATTAAATGTTTTATATTTTCGAGTTCGATTGCCGGATGCAAATTTATGGCTCAGCCCCGAATTGTTGACGAAACAACTCCATTAGATGCGGATTTTGCTTATGCACGAAGCAAAAAAGCGGGAGAGGAATTACTGAAAAAATACTCTGTCTTTTTTAAATGTTGCTCAGTGCGATGTGCGGCTGTTTTTAGTGATTGGTGTGAATATGCACCACTTTATAAATTTTTAGATACTTGGCTATCGAAATCATTCGATTCAAAAATCATTGCAGGTCGTGGCAAATCAGCAATTGCATACATTCACATAAATGATTTATTATCAATAACACAAAAAATAATGACGAAATGCGACGTTTTGCCTGATTTTAATATATTTATGGCAAGTCCAAATGGGTCCACTTCACACTTGGAATTGTTCCAAATCTCCACTCAATATTATTTTGGAAAGACAGTTAAACCATTTTTATTACCCAAAAAACTTGCTTTACCCGGCTTATTAACAAAGATTTTTCTGTCAAAAATTCATTGCTATTTCGATGAGCCATTCGAAAAAATATGGATGGTGAATTATATCGACTTAGTGCTCAATTCAAATTCTTCCCAAACTCAAAGAATTCTCGACTGGAAGCCAACAAGTAGGAATGTTGTGAATAGAAGACTTTTGTTTTTGATTGAGAAAATGAAAAACCACAGAGACGAATGGGCTTTGAAAAACGAAGCGGCTTTGAAAAAAGTGGCAAGAAGAGCGAATATACTTATTTATGAAGCACTTATGAGCAGTAAAGATGCAAATATGCAAATGATAACAAATAAAATAAGATTTTCGAAAGATAAATTGTTCAAAAGATACCAATTATTAAATGACGAAGATTTTCATTGTTACACCAGCACTTTGTACCATTTGCTAATGGCAACAATTCGCAGTAATGACCGCAATTTGATACTTGATTACATTGATGACATCGCAATTAGAAGATTTGCAGAGGGCTTTTTGCCAGAAGAAGTTTGTGCAACGTTGCAAACTTATAAAGATGTGATTATCGAAGAATTACTCAAAAATAGGGATTTAATGCATTTTAATATACAAATCTATGATAATATTGGGCTTACATTGCAATTGGCACAAGATGAAGTTGAGGATATGTATGGGAAATTAATTATAAAAATGCCGATTGATAAAATTTCTGAGTCGGATTTGGTGCCTGATTGCGAGGAATTAAAAAGAATGATAAGACAATTAAGTGCATTTTATCAAATTGCACCCGATACAAAAATTGAAAGAAAAAAAATTATTTAAACTCATATAGATACATTTTCTGCTCATTTCGATACGAAGCTACGCTTCTACTCAATGAGCGGTTTGCACAACTGGCAGTAATTCCCTAGACATCCGATGTTTTGTAAGAATATAATGTATCTTATTTGAGAGATGTTGCAATTATAAAAGAAACATCGGATGTCTAAAATACCTCGTTTGCTCATTTCGATATAAAGCTAAAGCTTTTACTCAATGAGCGTTGCAGATCTCGTTGACTGAGTAGCACGAAGTGCGTATCGAAGGCAACAAATACAATGAGCGGATTGAGAAACAAAAAACCGTCCCATTCTTCGTCCTATTTTATAAAAGAGTGTTTCCCCAGACATCCGATGTTTTGTAAAAATATAATGTATCTTATTTGAGAGATGTTGCAATTATAAAAGAAACATCGTATGTCTTAAATCCCTCGATTGCTCATTTCGATATGAAGCTAAAGCTTCTACTCAATGAGCGTTGCAGATCTCGTTGACTGAGTAGCACGAAGTGCGTATCGAAGTCAACAATATACAATGAGCGGTTGGCACCGTTGACTGAGTAGCACGAAGTGCGTATCGAAGGCAACAATATACAATGAGCGTATTGAGAAACAAAAATCGTCCCTCGTACCTTCTTATAAAAGAATATTTATTCTACTGCAATTTTATCAAATTCTAAACTAAATGTAGTGCCAACATTCTTTTCAGATTGGAACGATAAATAAAAGTTATTCAGTTTGGCAAATTCTTTCACAAGCGATAATGACAATCCAATTCCTTCATAGCCACGAGTTGCACTCATATCTTCTTGTGAAAATGGCTCGAAAATAATTTTTTGATATTCTTCGGACATACCGATTCCTGTATCTTCGATATTTACAACAATTTTGTTGTCTTTTTCGAATAAATCAATTTTCACATACCCAGTTTGTGTGAATTTGACTGAATTATTCAAGATATATTCAATAGAGCGATGTATTGTGGTTTCATCGGCATTAGTGTAGGCATCTTCTATTGTTGAATTAAAAGTAATATTTATGTTTTTATTTTGCTCAGCAATAAATTTTTGATAAGTTAGATAATTATGCTCAATTATTCCATTAAGGCTAATTGGCTCAGCATTGATTACATAATTCCCGCTCTTTAATGATGATAAATCTGCAAACATTTCCATAGTTCTATTCAAACGATTAACACCCGAATCCAAACTTTCCATAGTTTCAAGCAATTCAGGATTTTGGCTCTCATTTCTAATTAAAACTTTAATCAATGCGGCAGAACTTTTGATGAAACTAAGCGGAGTGCGAATTTCATGATTCATATTTGCAATAATTTCAGTCTTTAATTTATTGGATTTTTCGATTTCCTTCATTGCCGTTACCAAATCTTTTGTTCTTTCCTCGACAATAACTTCCAAACCTTCGGAATATTTCTGTAATT
>JANJUO010000280.1 GCA_024710535.1 bacterium | reverse complement strand
TACTTGGCTCAGGCGTTTATATCTATGAATTGAAATCAGGACACTTTACAGACAGAAAGCAAATGGTAATTACCAAATAATTCTGATTTGTGAATTAAATTCAAAAAGCCCTTTGCAATTGCAAGGGGTTTTTTGTTTGTATGATTTTGATTTACCAAGTTTACTTTTTTTGTGTTTTTTCGTTCTGTCGGTTGTTACAACCGACACGTTGCTTTGGCGTCAGTTGTAACAACTGACGGAACGATAAGAAATCGAAATAATTGCTTTCAACTCTCGATTTTTATGAATACAATTGAAATAAGTCTTCAAACTTTTGCATTAAATTCAGTCTTGGTTTTGCTTGATTCAAAAAAGTTTTTATGTTGAATTTTTATGCGTTATTAAGTAAAAAAAATTATTTAAATTGTAATTTGTTTTTTAACAAATTAGAAATAATTTTTATTATAAATAAATATATTTTTTAGGTGAATTATGATGAAAAATTTACAGAATTTGAAATTATATCCAATTCTCATTTTTGGGCTACTTGTTTCGTTGATTATATACGATGTTTATGCAACATCAACAGGTAGGGCAACGCGTACTTCAACCACGTCTGATGGTTGCGGCTCGCCAACCACCGGCTGTCATGGAAATGGTAGGAATCTATCCACATCGCTTTCTTTGACGGGTAATTTGAATGTTCAAGCAAACTCAGTAAATAATTATACGATTTCAGTTCAAAATGCAAATCGCGAAAGAGCTGGTATTAATGTTGCAGTAAAAACCACAATTACAGGCGATGAAGATGGCGGAACTTTGACTGAAGGTAGCGGAATGAAAAAAATTCTTGGTGAAATTGCCCATGATTCTCCAAAAGAAATGTCAGGGGGCAAAGCTGATTTTTCATTTACTTGGACAGCTCCCTCTTTGCCCGGAATTTACTATTTGCGAGCAGTAGGTAATGCTGTTGATAATAATAATGCCGCTTCGAACAATGACTACTGGAATTGGATGGAACCTCAGCAAATTACAGTTGTTGGTGTTGCTTTAACTGCGCCTGTGGGTGGCGAGAATTTATGTGCCGGCTCTGCTTATAGTATCAAATGGAAAGCCGCCGGTTTCACTGGTTTGAAAATTGAACTCTCAGCCGATGGTGGAGCAAATTATAACACAACTTTAAACAGTAATTTCGATCCTTCTGGTGGAGCGTGGGTATGGAATGTTCCATCAGATATTTTTCAAGGTACGAATTATAAAATCAGAATTTCAGATGTTAACGATCCATCAAAATTTTCTGTTTCAACAAATACATTTAGCATCTTTGGTCCTTTTTCAATAAAGAAACATCCGGTTTCAACGGATATTTGTATTGGTGAAGATCTAACATTATCTGCTGAAATCCAAGGTAATGGCGTTTCTTATCAATGGCGGAGAAATGGCACACCGATTCAAGGTGCAAATTCTTCCACATTTACAATTTCAAATGCAAATCCGGCAAATTCAGGATTCTATGGATGCTTGATAACAAGTCCATGTGGCTCGGCTCAAGTTACAAATGATGCTGAAGTAAATGTTC
This sequence comes from bacterium, assembly GCA_024710535.1. Classification (GTDB taxonomy): domain Bacteria; phylum Bacteroidota; class Ignavibacteria; order Kapaibacteriales; family UBA2268; genus JANJUO01. Next base: position 8,709 of record JANJUO010000280.1, on the reverse strand, counting down.
GTGCACTAACAGAAATCAAAACCCAACCAAAATCACGTGCCGCTTGCAAAGGCGAGGATATTTCCTTTGAAGTAACGGCAGTTGGTCAGAATGTGAAATATCAATGGTTTAAAGATGGTGCTTATCTCGAGAATGATACTTTGCCAAAATTGACAATTAATGATGTTGACACAAAAAATTTAGGTAAATATTGGGTAGTAGTTTCGGGATTCTGTAAGCCCGAACTCAAAAGCACCGAAGTTACTTTATCAATGAATTCTGCTCCTGCAATCACAACTCAACCCGTTGATAAAATTGCCTGCGAGAAAACAAAATTAGAAGTTACAATTGCCTCAAGCGGACAGGAATTGAAATATCAATGGAGAAAAGCTGGGCAAGATCTTCCAAAAGACACACTTGCAAAATTAACAATAAATTCACTTGCCACAACTGATGCAGGTGTTTATGATTGTGTTGTTAAAAATAATTGCGGAACTGCAACAACCGAAGAATTTACGATAACGGTTAATCCATTACCAAAAATTACAAAACAACCTACAAGTGTGAAAATTATGGATGGCTCAAATGCTGTTTTTGAAGTGGAAGCTTCCAATGTTGAATCTTATCAATGGAGAAAAAATAATCAAAACATTTCTGATGAAACAAATTCTAAACTCGTTGTTTTTGGAATAACACCATCAGATGCTGGTAGTTATGATTGTGTAATTAAAAATGCTTGCGGAACGGTTACAAGTAATAAAGCTACTTTGACTGTGGATAAACCAACTCCCGGACCACGCGTTCAGTTCAATGATATGAAATTGAACTTTGGGAATGTTATTAATAAAAGAAGCAAAGATACTTTGCTTACTCAATTCATTAGAAATAATGGAACTGATACTCTGAAAATCAAACAAATTAATATCGGCGGCATTAATGCAGTTGATTTCAAAACTACTAATTTCGAAACTGAAATTGCTGTGTTGAAAGATAGCACTCTTGATTGGAATTTCGCCTTTAATCCAAGCGAAATCAATCTAAGAGAGGCGTTTGTTGAAATAGTGAGTAATTCTGTAACTAATCCAGACACGATTAATGTGGAGGGTTTTGGAGCATTTTTCGATATTCGTCCAAATATGAAAACACTCGATTTCTTTGATGTAATGGTTGATGATTCTTCAAAATTGATGTTACGTCTAACAAATCTTGGAAATTATACAGAAAAAATCACTAAATTAGAACTTGCTGAAGATAATGGCGTTTTTGAGATTGAACCTGCCGAACTTGTTCCAGATAAAGACTTTATTGAAATTCCAGTATGGTTTAAACCAAATGAAATTAAAGAAGAAAAAACTCAGTTGAAAGTTACTTTCAAACTTGCGGACACAACAATTGTAGTGAATTTGCATGGAAATGGAATTGTAAATTCCGTTATTGAAAGATTTTCGGAAAATAGTGTGAAAGTTTATCCAAATCCAAGTTCGAAAAACACTATAATCAAAATCGAAAATGAAGAAATTCATAATTTCGAATTGATTATTTATACAATTAAAGGCGAAAAAGTTCGTGAATTTAGCATTGCTGATTTGCAGGCAGACAATACAATAATTTGGGACGGAATGAATTCTCAACAAAACAAAACGGCAAGCGGCACGTATATTGGATTGCTAAAAATCAATAATGAAATTGGCACAATAAATATTATTTTAGAATAAAAATCAATCATTAAAAAATTTGGATTATTTATGACAATTAACGAAAGAATTGCAAAAGTAAGAGAAATGATGAAGAAATATAATCTTTCTGCTTACATTATTCCATCAACAGATCCGCATATTTCGGAATATGTGGCTAATTGCTGGCTCTCACGTCAATGGGTAAGCGGATTTACCGGCTCGGCTGGAACTGTTGTAATCACAAATGAAGTTGCTGGATTATGGACTGATTCGCGCTATTTTCTTCAAGGCGAACAGCAACTTGCCGGCTCTGAATTTCAATTATTCAAAGTAGGATTGCCCGAAACATTGGATTATCCTGAATGGCTCAATAAGAATTTGAAAACCGGCGAAAAAGTTGGATTCGATTCAACCGTTTTACCTGTTACTCTTTATAAAAAATTAGTTTCAACTTTTTCATTAAAGAAAATTGAAATTGTTGATTCTTACGACATCATCAGCGAAGTTTGGGAAGATCGTCCTGCAATTCCACAAGATAAAATCTTCGTTCAGCCAGTGAAATATGCAGGAAAGTCAAGAGTTGAAAAATTCAATGACATAAGAAATATTATGAATGATAAAGGTGCAGACACACATCTATTCTGCACACTTGATGATATAAATTGGACATTCAATATTCGCGGATACGATGTTACTTACAATCCAGTGGCGATTTGCTATGCTTTGATTACAAATAATACTGCCGAACTTTATATTGATTCTGCAAAATTAACAGATGAAATCAAAGCCGAACTTATCAATGACGGAGTGAAACTTCTGCCTTATAATGATATTTTTGCTAGAATTGCAAATTTGCCTGCCGGTAGCAATATCGTCATTGACACTGCAAGAACTAATGCAAAATTATACTATTCGGTTCCATCTTCCTGCACTGTGATTGAAGATATGAATGTTTCAACCAAATTGAAAGCAATCAAAAATCCTACAGAAGTTCAGGGAATCAAAAATGCAATGCGTCGCGATTGTGTTGCAATGGTGAAATTCTGGAATTGGTTCGAAAAGAATTTGCCATCCGGCGAACTATCAGAAATTTCTACCGGAGACAAAATGAAAGAATTCCGTCAACAATCCGAAATGTTTTATGGCGAAAGTTTCGGCACAATTGCCGGTTATAAAGGGCATGGAGCTATTGTTCATTATGGTGCAACCGAAGAATCGAATTCAACAATTTATCCTGATGGATTCTTCTTATTCGATAGCGGAGCTCAATATTTTGATGGTACTACAGATATTACTCGTACTTTCCATTTGGGCACTCCAACCGAGCAAGAAAAAATGGATTATACTTTGGTTTTGAAAGGTCATATCAATTTATCTCTAGCTAAATTTCCATTGAATACTCGTGGCTCGCAACTTGATGTTTTGGCACGTAAGTTTTTATGGGATAATCGTATGCAATACATGCACGGAACCGGTCATGGCGTTGGTTGCTTTATGAATGTTCACGAAGGTCCGCAATCAATAAGAATGGATGAAAATCCAAACGTACTTGTTCCTGGAATGTTTACTTCAAACGAGCCGGGCTTATATCGCACCGATCAATATGGTATCAGAATTGAAAATCTTGTTTTGACAGTGGAAGATGAAAAATCTGAATTTGGTCAATTCCTCAAATTTGATACAATGACATTATTCCCGATTGAAACCAAAGCAATCAACAAAGATTTGCTTACAGAATTGGAAATCAAATGGCTAAATGATTATCATCAATTTGTTTATGATGAAGTTTCTCCAATGCTTGATGATGAACATAAAGCTTGGTTATTAGAAAAAACAAAAGCTATATAATTTCTTTAATTTTAAATTGATAAATCAATAAAACCTTCTGAATCACACATTCAGAAGGTTTTTTTCTTTATGTTCGGTAAGTTTCTGCAACTGACTATTTTAATCAATCAAAAAATTCTTTGCATATCTCAGGTTTTTTGTTTCTTTTTCTTTGCTGATGGAAATAGAATATTGTTTAGAATTAATCTATATCCGGGCGATGTTTTGTGTAATGCCAAATCAGTGGCAGGATCGCCGACATTATGCCGATAATCTTCGGGATCATGACCACCATACCAAGTAAAAAATCCCCTACCAATATTGCCATAAATGTACTTTACTTCGTCAGTTCCGGCTTTCTGCCCAAGAAGAGTAACCTCTTTCTTGATTAATTTTTGCCTGAATGCAGTGGTTTGACCAAGGAATCCCTTAACAACATTCACATGATTTTGAGTTAGCATCGTTGGCACCGGATCATGCTTTGCAGAAAATTCAAAGAGAGTAAAGTAGTCATTTTCAGGATTGCCAATGCCAATTGGAGGAACATCAATATCAGAAAATTCGTACTCATAAGGGTCGGTAAATACCTTGAAATTTTCAAATGCCAAACATTCTTCATATTTAAGATGATGATTGCAATTGTGTTGCGAAGGATCTCCATCAAACATTTCTTCTACAATGTCCACACCAACAGCGGAAAGTGCAATATCATAAGAGTCGGTGGCGCTACACATAGCAAACAAGAAACCGCCTTCAGCAATGAATTCGCGAATTTTGAGAGCAATTCCCTTCTTTAATTCAGTTACTTTTGCAAATCCTAATTTATTTGCCATACCTTCATTGATTGCAACTTGCTGAATATACCAAGGCTGATTCCTGAAATTCGCCCAAAATTTTCCGTACTGACCCGTGAAATCTTCGTGATGAAGGTGGAGCCAGTCATATTCTTTCAATTTTCCATTCATCACATCTTCATCCCAAATAATATCATGCTTAACTTCGGCATATTCCAAAACCAATCTAACGGCATCATCCCATGGCTGAGTTCCGGGTGGAGCATACACCGCAATTTTCGGAGATTTCTCCAATTTCACGGCATCCATATTTACATTATCTGCCTGCACTTGGTCGAATATAGATTTGGCTTTGCTCTCGTTAATTTTTTCAAAGAAAACGCCTCTGATCCTACATTCAGCCGCAATTTTATCGCTATAATCAAGCATAAACGAGCCACCGCGATAGTTCAAAAGCCAATCAGCGATTCCACCTTCGGATAGATACCAAAAAACCAATCCATAAGATTTCAAGTGGTCGGTCTGTGCCAAATCCATTGGAATCAATATTCTTTGAGAGAATAATGAAAGTGAAAATAAGAAAGAAAATGCAATATAAATGATTATTTTTTTCATATTTTTTTGATAAAATTATTAATAAATACAATTTTTAAGACTAATTTAGCTGTTAATTATTTTAAAATAAGAAAATAATCGAAAATTGTAATTAATAATAACTGAGTAGAATTCAAAAAAATACGAATTCTATTATTTTCATAGTTAGTTAGATTACAACTTATGTTTGCTCTGTAATTTGTTATAACAGACAGAACTACAAACGATAATTTCGTACAATTTAAAGTCAATAGCATTACGGCTTATTTGTCAAATAGGCAGACTAAACCAAAATGTGCTTCCTATCCCAACTTCACTATTTACCCAGATTTTTCCGCCAAGCAATTCAATATATGCTTTGGCAAGTGTTAATCCTAAGCCGGTGCCTTCGAAACTCCTTGTATTTGAGCCATCTGCTTGAACAAAACTCTCAAAAATCTTATCAATTTTCGAGCCTTCAATTCCAATTCCGGTATCTTCTAATTTTACAATTAAATTGTTATTGTCTTTGAAAAATGATAATGTGATGCTGCCATTAGATGTAAATTTTATTGCATTATCCACTAAATATGAAACTGTCGAGAGTATTTTTGACTGATCCGAAAGTATTTGTGAATCGCTATCGGTCAGATAATTGTTTATTTCAAAAACAAGATGTTTGTTGGTTGCTTTTGAATAATATTTATCATAGATAACATCAACAATACATTGAATATTGAATGTAGATTTTTTGATTTCCAATTGACCTTTTTGAATTTGTGAAATCTCAACGATTGAATCAATTGTACTAATTAATCTCATCAGACTGCTGTTAATGATGTTGATCATTTCATCTTTTTCGTCCTGCTCAATTTCGTACTCTTTGATATATGAAAGAAAACCCATAATACCATTTATTGGAGTTCTGATTTCATGCCTGATATTATCCAAAAATGCTGTTTTTAAATGATTGCTTTCTTCGGCTTTTTCTTTTGCTTTGATTAATTCCTGCTCGGCAATTTTTCTGTCTGTAATATCTCTGAAATTTACAAGCAAACCATTAATTATTTGATCATGAATAAGATTTTTTGCTGTGAATTCAATCCATTTTATGCTATTGTCTTTGCAAATATATCGGCAACTTGAAGATTCCTCATAGTCGGGCTTATTGATAATATTGTTGTAAAAGTCTTTAATATGAGTATGGTCATCAAAATAAATTTTTTCTAAAGCATTCTTCGAAATAATTTCATTCGGATCCCAACCAAAAATCGAACTAATATTAGGACTGATATACTTAACTTTAAACTTATTATCGATTATCGAAATCACATCAGCAATATTTTCAATCATTGCTCTTTGTTTTGTTTCATTTTCAGTCAATGTGGCTTCAGCTTTGATCCTGTCTGTAATATCAATTCCAAATCCTATCAAGTATTTTTCATCCTTAAATTCAAAACTTCTTCCTGACAATATATAATTCAATTGCTCGCCAAATTTAGTATGCACAGTTTCTTCTTTTGCAAAAAAACCATTTTCCATTACAGTGTTGATTGTTTGATTTATTTTATCAATCGGCTTATCGATAAACCATTCCAATCCGATCTTGTTTGCCAATTCATCCTTAGTATATCCAAATACCCATTCAAAATTCTTATTCCATAAAATCAATTTCATTTCTGGATATGTGTAAAGTAGGAAAACTCCGGGCAAACTACCCAAGATATTTTTGATGAACATTTGGTCTTTTCTAAGTTGAATTTCAAGACTCATCCTCTCGCTAACATCGCGATTGCTGACTCTTCTGCCTATAAATTCGCCAAGTTCATTAAAAACTGGACGGCAATTATGCTCAATATAAATACTTTTGTTAAATTTATTAACAATTCTAAACACAATTGCTTGAGTGAACTGCATTGAATTTTCATCATGAGCCATCCTATGATGCTCTATCCAATTAGGCAGGTCTTCTTCGATTATCAAATCAAATAATAAGTTTGGCTTTTTTTCAAATTCTTCGGAGGAATATCCGGTTATTTGTTCGCAGGCAGGATTCATATAAATAATTTTGTTATCTTTGCCAATCCAGTATTCCCAATCAGCTGTAAAATTGGCAATTGTTCTGAATTTCACTTCGCTATCATTCAATTCCTTTGTTCTAATCATAACTTGTTTTTCTAAATTATCCCTTTCATTATTTAATTCGTTTTTAAGAATATAGTTTTTTCTTGCAGTACTTTCATTAACATAACCTACGAAAGCATTTATTAATATTTGGGAGACATAGAAAAAATTGATTGCAATAATAAATAAAATATCTTTATTGGAATTTGAGGCAAATAGAATATTAAAAACAAGAAGATTAAGAAAGCTAACAATAGTAGCATTTTTGAATTTTAATCCGGATAGGAAATAATTCCCAGAAAAAACCAACATCAATCCCAGATAATAACTGTAATTATCAGGAACTTTTATAATCATCAAAGTTATCCCTTGAGCAACAAAAAGAAATGAAATCGAAAAAGTATATTGCCAGATCACTTTAAAAAACTTGAAATACGAGAGAATAATTGCTGAAAATAGAATTGGAATTACAACAAAAAATCTAATTTGAAAAAATAAAACAGCATGTTCTGGCACTAAAATATTGTCTAATATGCTGAAAATTGCATAAAGAAAAATAACAAAAAAATATTCAATTCTTATCAATTTTAGAGATTTGCGAAATACACTATCTTGATACTCTATCTCTTTTTCTGTATCAAACAAAAGAGTAAACTTATTGAATTTGAATCCATCCTCAATATTCATTTTCCTAACCTTTAATCTAATTTACAAAGCGAAATATTTTCAATTATCTAAATACGAATACAAATTTTTTTATTTGGGAAAAGTTCTATTATAAAGGTAATGAATGGGATTTAAAAATAAGAATTTAATTGTCGTTAATATTATTAGCAAGAATGTTAATCGTTGCAATAACAATATATAATTTCCTATTGTTTCCATCATTGTAGCAAACATTATCCAAAAAATTAATAAGCAGAACAATAGTCCGCCAAATATTGATTTATTTAAAAAACTCAAGTAAATATTTAAATCTTCGTTCCCATCAATTTGTTTTCCAGCAAACAATTTAAATAATAGTTTCAAATTGCCAAATGAATCTGTCAAAAGCACTATTCCCAAAAAATAACCCAACAATAAAATGGGAACTTCTATAAGAAATGGAAGACTTAGATCAAAAGCATTAATTCCATAAATTACCATAAAAAAAATTGGCAATAACAAACCTATAATTCTTTTTATTAAGTTATTCATTTCAAACTCCTAATCTTATTCAAAGTGGCACACTAAACCAAAATGTGCTTCCTTTTGCTACTTCGCTCTCTACCCAAATCTTTCCACCGAGCAATTCAACTAATCCCTTGCAAATAGCCAATCCCAAACCTGCCCCCTCATAGTTTCTGGCAATTGATACATCGGCTTGTCTGAATTCTTCAAAAATGGTTGATTGTATGTCCTTTGGAATCCCAACTCCGGTATCTTTTACATAGAAATGATGTGTGTTTTCTTTCATCACACAGCCAAATTCTATGGTGCCAACATTTGTGAATTTTATTGCATTACTAATCAAATTCGACAGAATTACATTTAACTTTGCTTCATCACTTTTGATTATTGAGTTATTAAAATTAGCAATTCCTTTGAACATCATTTTCAAATTTTGGTCGATTGCAGTCGAATGAAACGAACTATATAAATCTTCCAATAGTGAATTCACAGAAAATTCCGAAATACTAACATTGACTTGACCGGTTGAAATTTTGGAAATTTCAATCACATTATTAAGCGACAAC